>NZ_JACYHC010000547.1:0-3389 GCF_017152085.1 Staphylococcus sp. EG-SA-2 | reverse complement strand
TTCAATAGTCAACACATGCATATGATACTGAATTTCAATTAAAGATCCTTTTTGCGAAATAAATGTTTGCTCGGGGTAAATACGTTCTTTAATAATGGCGTTAATTACACGATATTGAATATTTCTATCTGCCTTTGCCCATTCAAGATATACCATGATTACTTTCCTCCAACTTTAACTTCAACTTTCTATTTATAAAATAGAATACCATTGTAATGCATATAGTACTTATTCCCATTATTGAAAAAGTTCTAACAATGCCAAACACATCTGCACATATACTCATTAACAGACTTCCCAATGGAATCATACCTCTATCCATCATAATAATACTCAGTACTTTACCACGTTCATAATCTTTAACATTATTTTGAAAATAAACGCGATTTGTCGTACGTGCCCATTGACTAAATAACCCAATCAATGTAATACAAATGAACATGATGACAATATTGTGAAATACCACACCTAACAAAGCAATGCCAAATAAAAGTGAACTTAAATAATACATATTTACCATACCAATATATTTAAGTACTTTAGGTAAAACTAGCGTTGCAATAATACCACCAATGGCACACATCGTCATAGCGATACCAAATATTTCAGATTTCCCCGGAAATACTTTGTTTGTCAAAACTGGTAAAAGTGTCGTATATGAAAAACCTGTCGCCATAATCAATAATGATGTTATAAATATTTGTCGACCTTCCATATGTAATTTGAAGTAATCTATAATAACTTTTAACGGCATGTATCTTGTTGCATCTTCAGGTATTTTAGTTACTTTAAAATGTAATGGTAAGCATAATAAAGCTGCGATAAAATAACAAATTGCCTGTGCAAGAAATGTTGTTGGCGCATGATAGACTGCTAATATGACACCAGCAATGGCAGGCCCTATTGAACGACAAATATTAATGATGAATGAATGAAATGATACAGCTTGTGTAGTAGATATTTTATCTGATAAATCTGGTAAGATTGCTTGTCTTAAAGGTGTTTCAACCGCACTTAAAATCCCTCTTAATGTCGCATATATAATAATGACGCTAATTGGAATTGCAGTGAAACTATACGTGAGCACACATAAAATTGCAGTTACTAAAAATGATGATGAAATTGTAATTCTCAGCAATCGCCCTTTATCATATTTATCGGCAATTGCCCCTGCCCACACACTTAGTAATAATATTGGTACAAGTCTGCAAAAATTGACAATCCCCAGATAAACTGCGTTATGATAAGTGGTAAGTACAAACCAATTTAGCCCTATTTGTCCAATCCAATTACCTAGAAATAGTAGAAAAGAACTGCTAAAAAAATATTTTGTCATAAAACTTACACCCGCATTCTGTTGATAATAAGAATCATTATCATTAATATGGATTATACAAATCTATCTTGCTTTTGTAAAATATTTCATAGAGGTGAATTATGAACTTGAACTTAATTTTTAAAGAACAGACATTAAAATTTAACAAAGAAGAACAAGAAACATATTTATTTTTACAACAACATAATAGCGATTGGGCTAATATTTTTAAAGAGATGATTTTACAAGGAAGAGATAAAGTCACTCAGAGATTAGTCACATCAATGCATCGCGAAAACTTAGTTAAAGCGCGCACTCAAAGTAAGAAAATATTGAGTCGTGATTTGATTATGTTAGATATCTCAACGACTCATATACTAGAAATCCAGTTCCCACAAGCTAAGCAAACATTATATGCTCCTATCACTGGAGAACACGCCTTTGATCGAATTGATGTTGAAGGCCCTTTCTACATTAAAGATGACATTACAAATACGATTACACGAGTACACCATCCAAATGAAATTCTTGAGTGTATTTTAATTGAAGCACCAGATTTAAAAAATGCTGCTAGTGATCAATTTCAGCAAGATTTAATAAACAGTGCAACTAATATGACATTTGCAATTAGCTATCAAGCACTGTCAATGCAACATGATTCTGCACCTTTATTTAATATTATCGAAAATAGCGAAGATAGTTACTTGCGTTCAGAGCAAGCCGTTATTGAAGGTCATCCGCTACATCCTGGGGCTAAATTACGTAAAGGTTTAAATGCATTACAAACATTCCTATATTCTTCAGAATTTAATCAACCTATTAAGTTGAAAATAGTACTGATTCACAGTAAATTAAGTCGTACTATGTCACTGTCTAAAGATTATGATACAACTGTTCATCAGCTATTTCCGGACTTAATTAAACAATTAGAAAATGAATTTACGCCAAACTTTAACTTTAATGATTATCACATTATGATTGTACATCCATGGCAATTAGATGACGTATTACATTCTGATTATCAAGCAGAAGTAGATAAAGAATTAATCATTGAAGCAAAACATACGTTGGATTATTATGCCGGTTTATCTTTCAGAACATTAGTTCCTAAATACCCAGCTATGTCGCCACACATCAAATTGTCGACAAACGTTCATATTACAGGTGAAATTCGTACATTATCAGAACAAACGACGCACAATGGTCCACTAATGACACGTATTTTAAATGATATTTTGGAGAAAGATGTCATATTTAAGTCCTATGCATCAACAATTATTGATGAAGTTGCTGGTATTCATTTTTATAATGAGCAAGACGAAGTAGACTATCAAACTGAACGAAGTGAACAATTAGGTACATTATTTAGAAAAAACATATACCAAATGATTCCACAAGAAGTCACACCAATGATTCCTTCAAGCTTAGTTGCAACCTACCCATTTAACAATGAATCACCTATCGTGACATTGATTAAACGTTATCAATCAGCTGCATCATTGTCTGATTTTGAATCATCGGCGAAATCGTGGATTGAAACTTATAGTAAAGCATTGCTTGGTCTCGTAATCCCACTAGTTACTAAATATGGCATTGCATTAGAGGCTCACTTGCAAAATGCTATTGCAACATTTCGGAAAGATGGTCTATTGGACACGATGTATATTAGAGACTTTGAAGGTTTAAGAATTGATAAAGCACAACTAAATGAAATGGGATACAGTACATCTCATTTCCATGAAAAATCAAGAATTCTTACTGATTCAAAAACGTCTGTGTTTAACAAAGCCTTTTATTCTACCGTTCAAAACCATTTAGGCGAATTAATTCTTACAATCTCTAAAGCATCAAATGATTCAAACTTAGAAAGACATATGTGGTATATCGTTCGTGATGTACTAGATAACATTTTTGATCAACTTGTACTTTCGACACACAAATCTAATCAAGTAAATGAGAATCGCATAAATGAAATTAAAGATACCATGTTCGCGCCATTTATAGATTATAAGTGTGTTACAACAATGCGTCTTGAAGATGAGGCACATCATTATACTTATATTAAAGTTAATAA
>NZ_JACYHC010000546.1:0-3390 GCF_017152085.1 Staphylococcus sp. EG-SA-2 | reverse complement strand
AACATCAAAGATTAACAAATAATATTACTTGGGCAGATAACCGCGCTGCAAAATATGCAACAGTAATAAATGAAGTGCATGATGGCAATGCGATTTATCAGCGAACAGGTACGCCTATTCATCCTATGTCGCCTTTAGTGAAAATTTTTTGGATGAAACATGAATGGCAAGATGTATTTCAACGTACTGCTAAGTTTGCAGATATTAAAACATACATTTTCTATCATTTATTTGATACATATATCATTGATTATTCAATGGCTTCCGCAACAGGGATGTTTAATTTAGAAACATTAGATTGGGATGTTGGGGCATTAGAATTGCTTGGTATTTCCAAGGAAATGTTCCCGGAATTAGTGCCAACAACGTACGTAATGAAAGGCATGAAAGAACGTTATGCAACATTAATGGGGCTTAATGAAGATACACCGTTTGTTATTGGTGCGAGTGATGGGGTCCTTTCTAATTTGGGTGTCAATAGTGTTGGTAAAGGAGAAGTTGCTGTCACAATCGGTACATCTGGCGCGATTCGTACTGTGATAGATAAACCACGTACTGATTACAAAGGTAGAATATTTTGTTATGTCTTAACAGAGGACCACTACGTCATCGGAGGTCCTGTAAATAATGGTGGTGTCGTATTGAGATGGTTGCGCGACGAGTTGCTAGCGAGTGAAGTCGAAACTGCGAAACGTCTCGGTGTTGATCCTTATGATGTCTTAACTCAAATTGCAAAGCGTGTTAAACCAGGTGCAGATGGTTTAATATTCCATCCCTATTTAGCTGGAGAACGTGCGCCGCTTTGGAACGCAAATGCAAGAGGTTCATTCTTCGGTTTAACTTTATCTCATAAAAAAGAACATATGATTCGCGCTGCATTAGAAGGTGTTCTTTACAATTTGTATACCGTCTACCTTGCACTCATTGAAGTAATGAATGAAACGCCTAATATGATAAAAGCAACAGGTGGTTTTGCGAAAAGTGAAGTATGGCGTCAAATGATGTCAGATATATTTGACACAGAGTTAGTGGTTCCTGAAAGTTATGAAAGTTCATGCTTAGGTGCCTGCGTGCTTGGACTTAAAGCTGTAGGTGACATTGAAGATTTTTCAATCGTTTCATCGATGGTCGGTGCTACAAATAATCATACGCCGTTTGAAGAAAATGTCGCTGTTTACCAAGAGCTCGTATCCATTTTTATCAATTTAAGTCGTTCTTTAACAGAGAATTATGAACAAATTGCAGATTTTCAACGCCAACATATGGCTGAAAATAAAACACAATAAATACGTCACTCAAGCATCTTAGATAAAGTTGTTGTGCCATGACTACTATATATTATCTGGAATACGTGCGCGACGACGGTGTTACATTCTATTGAAAAGAGAAAGAGGGGAATGTCATGTTTAACGAAATATGGCCGTTAATCAGTGTTGTTTTAGGTATCGTTATTTTATTAGTATTAATTATTGGGTTTAAATTAAATACATTTATTTCATTAATTATCACATCGATGATTACAGCGTTAATGCTAGGTATACCATTGACTAAAATTATGGAGACGATTGAGAAAGGGATGGGCAGTACGCTCGGCCACATTGCACTAATATTCGGTTTAGGTGCCATACTTGGGAAATTACTTGCTGATGGTGGTGGTGCAACTCGAATTGCAGACACGTTGATTCAAAAATTTGGTCAAAAACATGTACAATGGGCAATGCTTGTTGCAGCATTTATCGTCGGTATTGCATTGTTCTTTGAAGTAGGTTTAGTCTTACTGATTCCATTAGTATTTACAGTAGCAAAACGCGCAAATGTTTCAGTGTTAAAACTAGGACTACCTATGGTAACAGCTTTATCTGTGACACATGGCTTTTTACCACCACATCCAGGACCGGTAGTCATCGCAAAAGAATTAAAGGCAAATGTTGGAGATGTATTACTGTACGGTATGATTATTGCCATTCCAGTTACACTCATTGCAGGACCTATATTTAACAAAGTTGCACAAAAAATGATTCCGTCTGCGTATACACGAGAAGGCGATATTTCAGCGTTAGGTGCACAAAAAGAATTTACGGATCAAGAGATGCCAGGATTTGGTATGAGTTTATTAACTGCAACATTACCAGTCATATTAATGTTAGTGTCTACGATAACGCAACTTGTAACTGGGCACGACAAACCTACAAATCTATTTGAATCTATCATTTATATGATAGGAACAGCAGGGACAGCCATGCTAATAGCAGTATTATTTGCAATCGTTACGATGGGATTAATGAGAAAACGTAAGATGAATCATATTATGGAATCAGTGACGAATGCGATTTATCCAATCGGAATGATGTTATTGATTATTGGCGGTGGCGGTACATTTAAACAAGTATTAATTGACGGTGGTGTCGGAAATACAATTGCTAAAATGTTTGAAGGTACAGAGATGTCTCCAATTTTACTAGCATGGATTGTTGCAGCTGTGCTACGTATCGCATTAGGTTCGGCTACAGTAGCTGCGATTTCAACTACAGGTATTGTCTTACCATTATTACAATCATCAGATGTAAATGTTGCATTAGTTGTACTTGCGATAGGTGCAGGTAGTGTGATTTTGTCTCATGTAAATGACGCAGGATTTTGGATGTTTAAAGAATATTTTGGTTTAACTGTAAAAGAAACATTCTTAACATGGTCATTATTAGAAACGATTATTTCCGTTTCAGGTATCATCTTCATTCTATTCATCAGCTTATTTGTTTAACTAAATATTAAGTAAACGTGTTTTTAGGTAATTGCAATATATTGCCTTGAAACACGTTTATTTTTATGCAGAAAATCGTCTGAAATAGTCAGAATCCGAACGATATAAAAAGTATATTGGGGATTTTAGTGTAATGAAAGGCGTTTCAAGACATGTTTTTGTGCGTATTGTACAGGCGATAATTATGAAACACTTAGTATATTGTTTTAAATTAGATAATGATGAATTTAATTTGAAAAATAAGTATAAAAAATACAAGCCTTGTGTGACAAGGGTTTATGATGACTTGAATACAATTTATAGGTATATTTCAAATAATAAAATTATCAATTAACATAAAATTAATGACAATCTTAACTTTTCATTAACTCGCTTTTTTGTATTGCTTTTAAAAACCGAACAATATAGACTTGCATTTATTAAGTTTAAAAAAATTAATGAATTTTGCATTTAAAGGGAGATATTATAGTGAAAAACAATCTTAGGTACGGCATTAGAAAACATAAATTGGGAGCAGCATCAGTATTCTTAGGAACAATGATCGTTGTTGGGATGGGACAAGATAAAGAAGCTGCAGCATCAGAACAAAAGACAACTACAGTAGAAGAAAATGGGAATTCAGCTACTGA
>NZ_JACYHC010000545.1:0-3453 GCF_017152085.1 Staphylococcus sp. EG-SA-2 | reverse complement strand
CTTGAACAAAGGCACATCCGAAATTATATCAAGCGCTTTTTGAATATCTATAGACATATTTGTTGTAGCTGTATTTTGATTTAGCTGCTGATTATCACGATTATCCTGAGTATTATCAGTAGCCACTTGATATGTTGTCTCTTGTCGACCTATTAATTTATCTAGAGATTCATCTAAATGAATATAGTAGTGACGATAATTCTTAGTCGTCAATGACTGACGCAGCTCATTTAATTCTGTATAACGTTGATATTCTTTTAAATCATCACTTTCTTCTGTTGGTAATTCATCTGCCTGCACATTTTCTATTATTTCTTTAAAAATCGGTGTTGATTGTTGTTCAACATATTTCTTAATGGCTTTAACCACTTCGTCTGAAAATGTAAGTACATAAGTATTGCTGATTGATGTTTGTGGTTGATATAAATCTTCAATCATTTCCGGTTTAACGTCATAATGCTGATTTAATACTTTATCTGAAGCTTCTTTTTTATTGATAAAACGCGTTACAAATGACATATCTTCTCGCATTGGTTGACGAATTTGTTGATTAACATGTTCTTGTAACGCATCTGTCGCTGTTAATAATCGCTGTTGTTGAATTTGTAGCTTTTTCTTCTTTTTATTAAAAAACCCACCAACATTAAAATCTTGAGACATACTTTCCAAATAACTTCGTAACATTTCTCTCATATTATGCGGCATAATGTATGCATTTTCTAAAATATTTTTACGCTTATTCTTTAAAAATGCCATTAATTCATCTGGATTATTTAAAAGTTGTGCCTCTTCACTAATTGCTTGATGTTGTTGACTATTTAAAAATGCTTGTTCAAACTCCGCTTCTTCGATACCTAAATCTTCTAGTACTTCCTGAATTTCAGACTGAATGTAATCTAGCTGCGCTTCGGTAATGTATTCAACCGTTCTTGATGTATAATCCTCTATTGTCTCTCTATGTTGATCTAATGAAATTAGATAACTTGATAATACTTCAAGTTCATTTTCAGGGTGATCAAATTTAGATACATAAAAGGTGCGTTCTAATTTAATGCCCCAATCTGCAATTGATTTTTCAACTCGTGATTTAAACGTAGAGAATGACAATTCATCGTCTTGATGCTTGTCAATTTGATTAATGATAAACACAACAGGTATTCCAACATCATTTATATGCTTCATAAACTTAAAGTTAAGTTCAGATTGAACGTGGTTATAGTCAACCGTATAAAATATCATATTACTTGTATACATATATTGTTCTGTTATTGACTGATGTGATGCAACATTTGAATCAACACCTGGTGTATCTTGCAACGTAAACCCATTTTCAAATTTAGCTGATTGAAAATTAATTTCTACAGATTCAACGTCGACATTTTGGCGATTCATTTCCCTTACTTCATCATAATTAGATAATTTGGCATATGTTTGATTCGGCAAATTAGCAATAATATCGTGATTGTCTGAAACTGACACAATAGCAGTATTACTTGTCGTTGGTACAGGTGAACTTGGTAAGATATCTTGTTCAATTAATAAATTTATCAGTGTCGATTTACCTGCAGAAAAATGTCCAACGAACGAACATGTATATTGCTGCAAATATACTTTCTTAATTACTTGGTTAATTGTATGTAAAAGTGCTTCATTTCGCGACTTTTCAACTTCTTTTTTTAATTTATATAAAAGATCTAATTGTTCTTTATTAATCATGTTACTTTCCCCTTTGGTTCGTTCACATAGAAATGCTTGCTTGTTAAAACGAATTCATACAATATCGATGTCCATTTAAACATAGATCGTTAAATGGCTCGCATTGTATTATGTTTAAATTTTATCATAGCTGCTTGATAAAACATACGAATAATCAATTTTCTTCAAACATTCCAACTTAAAAGTTCATATTTCTAAAAATCACAAATCATCGTTAAATTTTTCTAGAAAATAAATATTGTCACAGTTTGTTCACACACGTCACAGAATTGACACCGTATAATAGCCAATTGGGAGGGAAATATGAAAAATACATTTAATCCATTACAAAGATTACATTTCTATGCAGCAATATTTATTGCTCCACTGTTAATCACTTTAACCATTTCGGGCATTGGTTACTTGTTCTTTCCAGAAGTTGAAAATAATATTTATAAGAATGAGTTTTTTGGTGACAGTGATGTAAAAACGCATCAAACATTAAATGATGCAGTACATCAAGTTGAACAACAATATGAAGGATTCTTTGTAAGTAAAGTTAGCATACTTGATGAACCATATAACAAACGAATTACACTGAGTGATATGGCAGGAAATCAACGTTACGTCTTTCTAGATCATAACAATCAATTTGTTGCAGATCAAAATGCGAAACATACGTATTCTAATGTGATGCGAAGTATACATAGTTCTTTGTTTACTGAAAATACTATTATTAATTATTTAGTAGAGTTAACCGCATGTTGGACGATATTCATGATTTTATCTGGTACTTATTTACTCATTAAGAAGCATTTAATTTCTAACAAAAGTAAGGCACTTCGTTGGCAAAAGTGGCACGCAATGATTGGAGTTATCATTGCAATTCCAGTATTTGTATTAGTTTTAACTGGATTGCCATGGTCTGGTTTTATGGGCAGTAAAATTGCCGGTATGATGGACACAAACGGTGACCTTGGTCAAGGTGAATTAGCGATTAATCCACCTAAATCAGATTTGAACGAATTACCTTGGGCTACACGTAAAAATAAACAGCCAGCTTCATCCGAAAAAGGTTCAAGTGGTCATCATGGTAATGCAGCAATGCCTCAAACCAAATTAGATTATCAAATATCTATTGATAAGGTCGTTGTACAAGCGCAAAAAGCTGGTATTAAAAAGCCGTTTTCAATCGTATATCCAAGTGATAAAAATGGTACCTTTATTGTATCTAATACTAGTAATTCAGGTGTTACTGGGCTAGATGTATCACCTTACAAGGAACAAACACTTTATTTCGACCAATATAGCGGTAAAAAGCTAGGTACGATTAAATATGATGACTACGGTATTATTGCTAAATGGTTTACATGGGGCATTCCGCTTCACGAAGGTCATTTATTCGGCATTTTAAATAAAATCATTAATTTATTTGTATGTATCACTTTATTAGTAGCCATTGGCATGGGGTTTGTCTCTTGGATAAAGCGTACAAAAAATACTGCAGTAAAAGTACCACATCGCGTAAAAAAACCAGCATCTATATCACTCATAATATGTTTAATTGTATTAGGATTATTAATGCCATTATTTGGATTATCACTTATCCTTGTATTTATAATTGAATTAATATTATATATTAAAGATCGTCGTGCTAAACAATAATGCACTTAAAGTTTTGAACTGACGAAATTTACAAAATGATTCTCGTCTCTCTAATTACTTAAAACGGGTTCTATAATAAATCGTACTGATGGA
>NZ_JACYHC010000544.1:0-3482 GCF_017152085.1 Staphylococcus sp. EG-SA-2 | reverse complement strand
ATAATAAGTACAAATTTAATTAAGAAATTAAATTGATTGTATATGTATATTTTGGTAACGTAAAAGAGAAATATACAAAATAATTAATTATTTATATGAAAAGAGAATATAAATGAAGTATAAAACAGAGAGACGTGAAACGATGGGATATTTAAAAGGGTTTGCATTGTACATAAGTATCTTAATTTTAATAGTTTTTATAGCAGGTTGTGGCAAAAGTGATAAAACAAAAGAAGATTCAAAAGAAGCACAAATTAAAAAGAGCTTTGAGAAAACTTTAGATATGTATCCAATCAAAAATCTCGAGGATTTATACGACAAAGAAGGCTATAGAGATGGTGAATTTAAAAAGGGTGATAAGGGTACATGGACTTTACTCACAAGTTTTGCTAAAAGTAACAAACCAGGTGAGATAGATGATGAAGGCATGGTTTTATTTTTAAATAGAAATATAAAGAAGGCAACAGGATATTATTACACGAGCAAAGTTCATGATGAATTTAATGAAAAAGAGCATCAAAAAAAATATCATGTTGAACTTAAAAATAATAAAATAGTTCTTTTGGATAATGTAGAAGATTCAAAGCTCAAAAATAAAATAGAAAATTTTAAATTCTTTAGTCAGTACGCTGATTTTAGAGATTTTAAAAACTATAAAAATGGAAATATATCAAGTGCAGATAATGTACCAAGTTTCGATGCAGAATATCAAATAAGTAATACGGATAAAAATGTAAAAAAACTTAGAGAGGTTTATCCAATCACAACAAAAAAATCTCCAGTATTAAAATTACATATAGATGGTGACATAAAAGGAAGTTCAATTGGATATAAAAATATAGAATTTAATTTTTCAAAAGTAAAAGACGAAGAAACAGCTGTTAGAGATTTTGTGAATTTTGGACCATCTGATGGAGTTAGCTAAAGATAATTAGATGTAGAAATAATTCTAAAACAGAGAGACGTGAAACGATGGGATATTTAAAAAGGATTGGAATGTGTATAAGCCTGTTGATTGTAATCATTTTTGTAACATCTTGCGGTGGTGGTAATAAAATCACTGGAGATTCAAAAGAAACACAAATCAAAAAGAGTTTTGCGAAAACGTTAGATATGTACCCAATCAAAAATCTTGAAGATTTATACGACAAAGAAGGATATCGAGATGGCGAATTTAAAAAAGGTGACAAAGGGATGTGGACGATATACACAGATTTCGCTAAAAGTAATAAACCGGGTGAATTGGATGATGAAGGTATGGTTTTAAATCTGGATAGAAATACTCGAACGGCTAAGGGATATTATTTTGTTAAGAAATTTTATGAAAAGGATAAATTACCTGATAGAAAAAATTATAAAGTTGAAATGAAAAATAATAAAATTATCTTATTAGACAAGGTAGAAGATCCAAATCTAAAAAAGAGAATAGAAAACTTTAAATTTTTCGGACAATATGCAAATTTTAAGGATTTGGAAAATTACAACAATGGCGACGTGTCAATAAATTGGAATGTTCCAAGTTATGACGTGGAATATAAAATGAGCAATAAAGATGAAAATGTTAAACAATTAAGAAGTCGTTATAACATTCCTACTGATAAAGCTCCAATGTTAAAAATGCATATTGACGGGGACTTAAAAGGTAGTTCTGTTGGATATAAAAGGTTAGAAATAGATTTTTCAAAAGAAGATAGGGATATTTCAGTCATTGATTATTTAAGTTATAAGCCAGCGAAAAAATAGTACTGATAATTAAATATTAGGGTGTGAAGGAATGGAATATCTAAAAAGGCTTGCATTGTTCATAAGTGTTATTATTTTGACCATTTTTATAATGGGTTGTGATAGTCAAAGCGATACTGCAGAAAATCCAAAAGAAGGTTCAAAAGAAGCACAAATTAAAAAGAGTTTTTCGAAAACGTTAGATATGTATCCAATTAAGAATCTCGAGGATTTATATGACAAAGAAGGATATCGTGATGGCGAATTTAAAAAAGGTGATAAAGGGACGTGGACAATATCAACAGATTTTGCTAAAAGCAACAAACCAGGTGAAATGGATAGTGAAGGTATGGTGCTACATTTGAATAGAAATATGAGGACGGCAACTGGGCATTATACTATAAGAACAACTTATGATGAATTGGGTAAGATGACACGCGAAAAAAATTATCGTGTTGAACTTAAAAATAATAAGATAGTAGTTTTAGATAAAGTAGAAGATGTAAACCTTAAACATAAAATTGAAAATTTTAAATTTTTTAGTCAGTATGCAGATTTTAAAGATTTGAAAAATTATAAAAATGGAAGAATATCTATCAATGAAAATGTTCCGTATTATGAAGCAGAGTACAAAAGGAATAATAGTGATGGAAATGTAAAAAAACTTAGAGAAAAGTACCCAATTACAACCAAGCAGTCTCCAATATTAAAACTGCATATAGACGGAGATATTAAAGGTAGCTCAGTTGGATATAAGCAGATAGAGTACATGTTTTCTAAGGAGAAAGAGGATGAGACTTTTATGAGTGATTTTTTGAACTTCGGACCATCACATAGTAATTAGTAAATAAAACCAGGGGCATAAACTAATTTAAAACAAGAGAGAAGTGAAAAGATGGGATATTTTAAAAGAGTTTTACTTTATATAATTGTTATGGTTTTGAGTGTTTTTATAATAGGTTGTGATAAATCAAGCGATACTTCAGAAAAATCAAAAGGAGATTCAAAAGAAGCACAAATTAAAAAGAGTTTTGCAAAAACGTTAGACATGTATCCTACTGAAAATCTAGAAGACTTTTATGACAAAGAGGGATATCGAGATGGAAAATTTAAAAAAGGCGACAAAGGTACTTGGGTTATTAGATCTGAAATGACAACAGAACTGAAAAATGAAAATATGGTATCTAAAGGTATGGTCATACGTTTAAATAGAAATAGTAGAACATGCACTGGTGAATATTTTGTCAGGATAGTTAAAGAAGACAGTGAGGGCAAGGTATATAGTGATGAACGAAAATATCCAGTGAAAATGGAAAATAATAAAATCATTCCATTAAAACCAATCGATGATGAAAAAGTAAAAAAAGAAATTGAAGAATTTAAATTCTTTGTACAATACGGGAATTTCAAAGAATTGGAAAACTATAAAGACGGAGAAGTGACATATAACCCAGAAGCACCAATATACTCTGCACAATATCAATTGAAAAACAGTGATTACAATGTAGAACAATTACGTAAGCGATATAATATCCCGACGCAAAAAGCGCCTAAATTATTATTGAAAGGCTCAGGTAATTTAAAAGGTTCATCAGTCGGATATAAAAATATTGAATTTACCTTTGTTGAAAACAAGGAAGAAAATATTTACTTCACAGATAGTGTCTACTTTAATCCAAGCGAGGATAAATAAGTATAATTATTATTATAAAAAATGACGTTAGAACATTTAATAATAAAGTTAAATGAATTACATGTAT
>NZ_JACYHC010000543.1:0-18856 GCF_017152085.1 Staphylococcus sp. EG-SA-2 | reverse complement strand
CCAAATTAATGGATAAATCCTATAAGCAGTTTGGTATAAAGAAAGATGATATTAGACAAACATATTATAAATAAGACATCGGTGCTTAAAGGAGCTGGAACAATTTATTGTTTCGAGCTCCTTTAGCACATTCTGAGTGTGTTAGTTAAATGGATTTTAACCTAACAAAAAACGCGGGAGTGGGACAGAAATGATAAAGAGCCACTAATGATTTATTATGTAGTGGTTCTTACACATTAGCCACAGCTAATGTGTACTTAAAAATAGGAATACATGAGTAAAACTCATGCATAAGAAATACTAATTTCTATAGAAAAAGTATTTCTTTATCGTTGTCCCACCCCAACTTGCATTGTCTGTAGAAATTGGGAATCCAATTTCTCTATGTTGGGGCCCCGCCAACTTGCACATTATTGTAAGCTGACTTTTCGTCAGCTTCTGTGTTGGGACCCCCACCCCAACTCGCATTGCCTGTAGAATTTCTTTTCGAAATTCTCTGTGTTGGGGCCCCTGACTAGAGTTGAAAAAAGCTTGTTGTAAGCGCATTTTCATTCAGTCAAATACTGCCAATATAATATTATAGACCCTAGGACATTGATTTATGTCCCAAGCTCCCACATCATTGTTACAAATGTACATGATGTAAATGAATATTGCTGTCTAAATGTGCATGTAATATACAATGGTGCAGATAATACACTTAAGTCCTTAAAAATGAAACGTTAGTTCCAAGAGTCATTTTTAAACAATAGTGCATGTGATAAAATAGAAAAGAATGAAAAATATAGAGGTGACAATATGAAGATAGCAATTATAGGTGCAGGCATCGGTGGATTAACAGCTGCTGCATTATTACAAGAACAAGGTCATACTATTAAAGTCTTTGAAAAAAATGAGTCAGTTAAAGAAATTGGCGCTGGGATTGGTATCGGAGATAATGTGCTTAAAAAACTAGGTAATCATGACTTAGCTAAAGGTATTAAAAATGCTGGGCAAATCTTATCTACAATGACAGTGTTAGATGACAAAGATCGCCTGTTAACTACTGTTAAATTAAAAAGTAATACATTGAATGTGACGTTACCACGCCAAACATTAATTGACATTATTAAATCTTATGTAAAAGATGACGCAATATTTACAAATCATGAAGTCACGCATATAGATAATGAGACAGATAAAGTTACCATACATTTCGCGGAACAAGAAAGTGAAGCATTTGATTTATGTATTGGTGCTGATGGAATTCATTCTAAAGTGAGACAATCTGTAAATGCTGACAGTAAAGTATTATATCAAGGGTATACATGCTTTAGAGGTTTAATTGATGATATTGATTTAAAGCATCCGGATTGTGCAAAAGAATACTGGGGAAGAAAAGGAAGAGTAGGTATTGTTCCGTTATTAAATAATCAAGCATATTGGTTCATTACAATTAACTCGAAGGAAAACAATCATAAATATAGTTCGTTTGGTAAACCTCATTTGCAAGCATACTTTAATCACTATCCAAATGAAGTTAGAGAGATCTTGGACAAACAAAGTGAAACAGGTATCTTATTGCATAATATTTATGATTTGAAACCACTCAAATCTTTTGTTTATGGTCGTACTATTTTACTAGGAGATGCAGCACATGCGACAACGCCTAATATGGGGCAAGGTGCTGGACAAGCAATGGAAGATGCTATCGTATTAGTAAATTGTTTTAACGCATACGACTTTGAAAAAGCATTACAGCGTTATGATAAAATACGTGTCAAACATACTGCAAAAGTAATTAAGCGTTCTAGAAAAATCGGTAAAATTGCCCAATATCGTAGTCGTTTATTTGTTGCAGTTAGAAACCGTATTATGAAAATGATGCCAAATGCATTAGCAGCTGGACAAACTAAATTCTTATATAAATCGAAAGAGAAATAATACAACAATATGAAAACCCCCGTATGTTGAAACGAGAGCTCAACATATGGGGGTTCTTGTTTTTATAATGTTATTATAATAAATTCAATTATTAGTTAACGACAAATTGTGGTTTCTCACCTTGAACGGCACTAATTGCAGCATTAGCAACAATTTTAGACATCATGTCACGTGCTTCAAATGTAGCATTACCAATATGCGGTGTTAATACTACATTATTAAGTGATTTTAAGTCATCGGTAATATCTGGTTCAAATTCATATACATCAAGTGCAGCACCTTCAATTTCATTATCTTTCAATGCTTGCACTAGTGCTTGTTCGTGCACGATTGGACCACGAGAGGCATTGATTAAATACACCGTAGATTTCATCATTTTAAATTGTTCTGTATCAATTAAATGATGCATTTTAGGATTATAAGCAGCGTTGATAGTGATAAAATCTGCATTCTTTAATAGTGTATCTAAATCTACATATTTTGCACCGATTTCTCGTTCTTTTTCTTCTTTGCGATTAGGTCCAGTGTATAGCACATCCATGTCAAATGCTCTTGCACGACGAGCTACTGCACTACCAATTTCACCTAAACCGATAATGCCGATTGTTTTCCCAGATACTTCTCTACCTCTGAAAAATAAAGGTGCCCATCCGTCAAATCCAGTTGTACGTGATAATTGGTCCCCTTCAACAATACGACGAGCTACTGCAAGTACTAATCCAATTGTTAAATCAGCAGTCGCGTTTGTTGATGCTTTAGGTGTGTTTGTAACATCTATACTTTTTTCTCGGGCATACTCGATATCAATATTATTAAAACCAGCGCCATAGTTGGCAATGATTTTTAAGTCTTTACCAGCATCGATAACATCTTTATCAACGTTTGTAGATAATAAACTAATTAAGGCAGTCGCGTTTTTAACACCTTTAATTAAAGTGTCTTTATCGACTAATCCTTTACCTTCATACATTTCAACTTCAAAATGTTCTTGTAAAAGTTTTAACCCTACTTCTGGTATTGCACCAGCAACATAAACTTTTTCCATAAAAGATCACTCCTTTTATCTTAGTATAGTAGAAGATTAGACAGTATACAACTATGTCATGATGTCTTGTGTATCAATGATGTAAGCGCGTACTTTTGATGGAGGTGATATAACTTAGGCACTGTAGAACTATGAATTTTGTAATGTGGAAAAACTGGATCAATTAAATTAGATAACATAGTTTTAAAGTTAATAGTATTAGAAAAAATTAATATTATAAATATGGGGGAAATATAAATAAGTAGGTGGCAACGAAAAATAGCAAAAAAAGAGCTTCTCCTATAAAGGAAAGCTCAAAGTTTTTTGATGACATATGTACTAGAATTAAGTTTCAAGACAATATGTATCATCGTGTTTATATTAAATATGGATGTAGTTGTAGTTACCTGCTTCACTTGCAGAAATAGTTCTAGAACTTACTGAGAAAGGTCCGCCACTATAATTCATTTCTGAAATTGTAACTGAACCATCACTGTTTACACTTTCTACATATGCAACGTGACCAAATGGTCCTTCAGAAGATTGTAGGATAGCGCCTTTAGAAGGTGTATGATTTACTGTGAATCCAGCACCTTGTGCAGCAGCAGCCCAATTATTAGCATTTCCCCAAGTAGAACCGATTTCTCCGCCTACTTTATCATATACATACCAAGTACATTGTCCTGCAGTGTATAAGTTACCAGAATGTGAAATTGATGATGTAGTTGTCGTAGTTGTTGTAGTCGTTGTAGTTTGAGTCGTGTTGTAGTTATAGTTGTTGTAATTTGTATAATTTTCAGCAGCATCTGCATGATGTGCTTGACCTACTAATGCTGTACCGATTCCTGCTGTTAACGTAGTTGCTGTTACTAATTTTTTCATGAATAAAGTCCTCCAAAGTTCTATATCTTTTTTTATAAATAAAACGTAGCGACTGTTTTATTCTCACATCTCGAATTGATGACAATAGTTACTTTAACAAAATTAATGCTTCTTGTGGGGAATGTTATTGATTTGTAAAAGAATAAAAAAACTTTGACTAATTTTGTAATAAAAATTAGTCAAAGTTACAATGAGATTAACAGATAATTAATAGGAAATATTTATTTGTAATATGTTTAAATAAATCGAATTGTTAAAGGTATTACATATTCTTGACCATTATAATATTTGACACACGCAATAATTGTGAATACAAAAGATAATATTGAGAAAGCGAATATGGATAAAATACCGATAAATGTAATGATGAAACCTATAATGATAATGAAACTAATATCGGTAGCAATTAGGAAAACGCCTATTAAAGTGATAACGACTAAAACGATAGACCAAATAATATAAGAAATCGTATAGTTAAGATAATTTTTTCCAGCACGATCAACTAGTTTCGATTCATCTTTTTTCAATAACCATATTATCAGTGGACCAATAATAGATGTGAATAAACTTAATAAATAGATAAGCATCGCCATAATGTTCTCATCATTGGATTTGCGATTCGGTTGATGATTTGTTACGTCGTTCATTTCAGTTGTCATATTAGACACTCCTTTGAAAATTGTAATATTATCTTTAACTATAACAAAATATAATCAAAAATAAACATGTTTATTAAACAATTATTAAAAATAAAAATAATTGGTGGACGTCGGCGTTTAAATAGGTTAATTTAAGGTTATATATACTTAACATTTATAATGATGCGTAATGAATTCGCATCATTTTTATATTGTCTTACGTATAATTTGTTTTTAATTTTAACCAAAGATAGAAAGAGGGTTGTTTATGAAAATAGCAATTGTAGGATCAGGAAATGGCGCAGTTACGGCAGCAGTAGATATGGTGAGCAAAGGCCACGATGTTAAATTATATTGTCGTAATCAATCTATAAGTAAGTTTCAAAACGCAATCGAAAAGGGCGGATTTGATTTTAATAATGAAGGTGATGAACGTTTCGTAAAATTCACTGATATTAGTGATGATATGGAATATGTTTTAAAAGATGCTGAAATTGTTCAAGTGATTATTCCATCTTCATACATAGAGTATTATGCTGATGTAATGGCAGAGCATGTAACTGATAATCAGTTGATATTCTTCAACATGGCTGCAGCAATGGGGTCAATTCGTTTTATGAATGTTTTAGAAGATAGACATATTGAAACAAAACCACAACTAGCGGAAGCTAATACGTTGACGTATGGTACGCGTGTCGATTTTGAAAATGCAGCAGTTGATTTATCTCTAAATGTACGTCGTATCTTCTTTTCAACATATGATAGAAGCTGTCTAAATGATTGTTATGACAAAGTTTCAAGTATTTATGATCATTTAGTAAAAGAGGAAAGCTTAATTAAAACAAATCTTGAAAATGGTAATCCTGAAGTGCATCCAGGACCAACATTATTGAATGTCGGTCGCATTGATTATGCTGGCGAGTTCGCTTTATATAAAGAAGGAATTACTAAACATACAGTTAGATTACTTCATGCAATCGAATTAGAACGTTTAAATTTAGGCCGTAGATTAGGTTTTGAATTATCAACAGCTAAAGAATCACGTATTGAACGTGGTTATTTAGAACGTGATAAAGAAGATGAACCATTAAATCGTTTGTTTAATACAAGCCCAGTATTTTCACAAATTCCAGGACCAAATCATGTAGAAAGCAGATATTTAACTGAAGATATTGCATATGGTTTAGTACTATGGTCAAGCTTAGGTCGTGTTATTGATGTACCGACACCAAATATAGATGCAGTAATTGTAATTGCATCAACCATTTTAGAGAGAGACTTCTTTGAGGAAGGCTTAACAGTTGAAGAAATTGGTTTAGATAAGCTTGATTTAGAAAAATATTTAAAATAAATGATGGCTTGAAGATAGAAAAGGATATAGCATTATGCAAAAGCAATAAATTGAAGAAAAGAGGTTTCTCATCAATAAGCGAAGGGGACGATAGATGATGAAAAGAAAACCAACCTTTTTAGAATCAATTTCGACAATGATTGTAATGGTTATTGTTGTTGTAACAGGCTTTGTGTTTTTTGATATTCCAATTCAAGTATTATTAATTATTGCCTCAGCATATGCCACATGGATTGCAAAACGTGTAGGCTTAACATGGCAAGATTTAGAAAAAGGCATTGCAGAACGTTTAAATACTGCAATGCCTGCAATTTTAATTATACTAGCGGTAGGAATTATAGTAGGCAGTTGGATGTTTTCTGGCACAGTGCCAGCCTTGATTTATTATGGCTTAGATTTATTGAATCCAAGCTATTTTTTAATATCAGCCTTTTTTATAAGTGCTGTTACATCTGTAGCAACTGGTACAGCATGGGGCTCTGTATCAACTGCAGGGATTGCACTTATTTCTATTGGTAATCAATTGGGGATTCCTCCAGGGATGGCAGCGGGTGCTATTATAGCAGGGGCTGTGTTTGGCGATAAAATGTCACCATTATCAGATACAACTAATTTAGCGGCACTTGTTACTAAAGTTAATATATTTAAACATATACATTCGATGATGTGGACGACGATACCTGCATCAATCATAGGTTTATTAGTATGGTTTATTGCTGGATTTCAATTTAAAGGGCATTCAAATGATAAACAGATTCAAACTTTGTTATCAGAGCTTGCACAGATTTATCAAATTAACATATGGGTCTGGGTTCCCTTAATTGTGATCATTGTTTGTTTGCTATTTAAAATGGCTACAGTGCCAGCTATGGTAATATCAAGCTTTTCTGCCATTATAGTGGGGACTTTTAATCATCATTTCAAAATGACAGATGGTTTCAAAGCAACATTTAGTGGTTTTAACGACTCAATGATACATCAGTCTCATATTTCATCCAGTGTGAAAAGCTTGTTAGAACAGGGTGGTATGATGAGTATGACCCAAATATTAGTAACGATATTTTGCGGATATGCATTTGCAGGTATTGTAGAAAAAGCAGGATGTTTAGAAGTCTTATTAACTACTATTTCTAAAGGCATCCATTCTGTAGGAAGTTTAATATGTATTACTGTTATTTGTTGTATTGCGCTTGTATTCGCTGCAGGTGTTGCTTCGATTGTAATTATTATGGTCGGTGTGTTAATGAAAGATTTGTTCGAAAAATACCAAGTCTCTCGTTCCGTTTTATCAAGAACACTTGAAGACTCAAGTACGATGGTCTTACCTTTAATACCATGGGGAACATCAGGTATTTACTATACGAATCAACTTCATGTCTCTGTTGGAGAATTTTTCATGTGGACAGTACCATGTTATTTATGCGCAATTATAGCAATTATCTATGGTTTTACAGGGATAGGTATTAAAAAGTCATCGAATTCACGTTTAACTTAATGTGAGCGTGGAATATATATAATATGTTGAAACACTTTAATCATTTATAATTGTAGCGGTTATAATTTGAAAAGGTTTTAACTTAGAATAAATATCCTCTATACATATACTGAATATGTTTTGTAGCGGAACATGTTGATATATGTAATGTAAGTTTTATGTCATGATTTGTAATGACTAAATTAATTGAGAATTTGAAGGCAAGTATATTTGTAAGTACTTTAACTAAAAATTTATCAATGTATAGCCGATTTGACATGCCTAAATTTGGGTGTGTCAATGGCTGTATGTTGTTTATTCTTTATTACAGAGTGAATCGGATTGGTGAAAATCGAAATTTTGAGATTTTTACCAATTCGATTTTTTTCATAGAAATTAAAAAAGCCAACAAGGCTCTTGAAACCTTGTTGGCGTAAAACATAGCCATCACTAATTAGTGAATGAAGTTATAACCAGCAGCTTGGCTAGCTGAGATTGTACGTGAAGTTACAACACCTGGGCCATAACCATAGTTCATTTCTGAAACTCTTACTGAACCATTGCTGTTAACACTTTCAACGTATGCAACGTGACCGTATGCACCTTGAGTTGTTTGCATAATTGCACCAGCTTTTGGTGTATTGTTCACTGTGTAACCAGCTCTTGCAGCTGCGTTAGCCCAGTTACTTGCATTGCCCCAAGTTGAACCGATTTTACCACCTACACGATCAAATACGTAGTATGTACATTGACCAGAAGTGTATAAGTTACGTCCTGAAGTATAACCACTTGAGATTGAACGGCCATTTGATGATGGAGCCATAGTTGTAGTTACTTGAACATTGTTGCTTGAAGTGCTGTAGCTTGCACCTAAACCACCAGTACGGTAGCTGTTTGTGTTGTAACTATTATAGTTATTGTAGTTATATGATTGATTATTATTTGAGTAGTTGTTGTAACGGCTGTAATTATTGTAGCTATAACCATTGTTGTAATTGTTGTAGTTATTGTAGCCATTGTAGTAGTAATAGCTGTAGTAGCCATTATCTTGGTTTAATTGACTTGGATGCCAGTTACCTTTCCATGTGTAATGGTAGTTACCTTGTGCATCAATAGTGTAAGTATAGCTATATGATGTTGGGTCGTTTGGATTATAACCGTAGTTATCTTGCTCAGAAGCATGAGCTTGATTTCCTGATGCAATTGCGATTGTAGCGAATCCTGCAGTTGCGATAGTAGCTGTAGCGATTTTCTTCATTTTAAAAATATCCTCCTAAAAATTTTAAATCTAAAATATTTTCGTAATGTCCGTGTGACAAAATTAATGTTATAAGTTATCTCTCGTAATTAAACGACAAGAAAGACTATAACAGAAATTAGCGTCCTTGTGTGCTTTGTTAACGTTTTGTAATTTTTTGCTAATATCTTGACACAATAGAATTTTAAAAGTATAGAAATTTGCATTTTGCAAAACTTATAACTACGGCATTCTTTGTGAAAACTGAATGTTTCGAAAATAAGTCTGTTACAAATTTGTAATATTACTGAAAATTCTAAATGTATATTTTGTGCATAATATAGGACTTTTAATCAGAAAATGCATAAAAATTCGACACGAACGATCAAGTTTCTATGATTATGAAAGCTTTGGTATTTGGATGAAAATGTATATTTAATGGATAAAATATCCTAATTTAGCATAAAAAAATGTTTTAATAAAAGTATTATTTGATATAATCGACTTATGTTTTGTTACTGCTAAAAAACATGTGGCGATATAATTGGTAGTGAATATTAGATGTTGACAATTGATTTGAGAAAGACAAACAGGAGTAAATCAATATATTTGTATATGTGAGGATGTAAGATGACAGATAATTATTCACTACATATTTATAAAAGTATGAAAATGAGTAGTGTGAAGGAAGCGAACTTAAAAATTATATATTGGCTACAAGGTACAGGTGTAGTTTCAATCAATCTACAACAATATGATGTAAAAAGAAATGATGTCACCGTTATTATGTTGAATGATTTGTATCAAATTGATGGTCATGATGATAGTGTATGTTGTGTTGTTGAAGTAAGTGCAAAGACATTTTTGAAGTTTATGAATGCAAACTATATGATGCGTGGCAAGATATTAACAAATGAGGTTGCTAGCACTTTTAGAATCTTGATTAAGTATTTAATCTACAGCAAAATTAAACAACAGTCTTATAATGCTAATGATAAGATTATTAATTACATGTGTGTTGAATTAATGTCATTAAATACATACGATGGTAGTCGTCATTTAGTAGCCGAAGAAGTGCACGATTATTTAACAAACAACCACCATAAAAAGATAAATAGGAAAGATGTCATTAATCAAGTTAGTATTACAAACAAAGCTTTAAGTGACATGTTTAAAGCGACACCTTATAGTAATTTTATTCAATATTTAAATCATATTAGACTGGAGCATTGCTTAATTGATATTTTAACTTCTAAGAAGCCTATTGAAGAAATCGCAAGTAGTCATGGTTTTAATCATTATTCTCGTTTTATACACCTCTTTAAAGAAACGTATGGTAACACTCCTAAATTAATTAGAAAAAGATATAGTCCAACATCTCATTCAATTAACCATTCCCAATTAGTTGAAATTGATAAAAATATAATTGAATTATTTGATGATACTAATCAAAGTTCTTCAAGTATGCGCGAGATTGATATACCTTTTGAGCCTACAAAAAGGAGTCAAATGTATCAACCTAAAAACATTTATATTAAAGGAAGTAATTTTTATTGGATGGATTATTATACTATTAAACAAATCATTCAAAGATTAGGTGTTAATCCTGAAAACTTGCATATAATTGTTACAATCGACACAAGCAATGAGCTATCGATTGAACAAATCACTTTATTACTTCAAAAGATAGTGAATTACAATGTAAATGTAGTATTTCGTATTAAACATGAATATAAGGAATTGTTAACGAGTACTGAAAGAGGCAAGATAGAAAAGCTAGTAGCCACAATTTTTAATATGACATTTGAGAGTAATAGATGTAAGATTGCATTTTTAATTAACGACTTAAATACTACTGCAATTCAAAAACTGAAACGCTTAATAGATAATTATATAGGAGTATTTGAATTAATATATCATCTGGAACCAAAAGAGTTGAATACGCACTATGATAAAGAAATTGATCATCTAATAGACTATTTTATCTTACCGCTAAGACAAATAGAACAGGTGTCTATTGCATGTTCTAAAATTATATGTGATGTAGATTTGATTAATGAGAATAATGACTTAAAAGAAAAAATCACAATGTCTGATTTTAATAAGGTTACTGAACTTTTGACAAATTATACAAAATTTCGAGGACTTATTATGCACATGTCAATTATAAGTGAAGCTAGCAAAGAAATAAATTTGACTAGATTATCAATATTCATTTTTATCATAAATATACTTAATCAATTACGAGGGATTGTTATTTATCAAAATGACACGATGATTGTAACGAAGTTCAAACATGAAGTACAATGTGTCATTTGTTTGCCAGCCGCATTGTTAAATGAGAATTCAGACGCTATACGTTTATCGTGTAAGGGTCTTCAACAATTTAGCCATGCTAAAACTAAACAAATTGTTTTAAGTATAGATAAAGATAATCATACTTCCGAAAATGGTGTACTTGTGAATGATATTATGCAACAACACAGTTATTGGAAAGCTAATTTTATAGAAAGAAATATTTATGATCATTCATTAATGGTCTCAAGCAATAGTATTGTTCATTTGAAATATCATCTTGAGATATAGGCATGGTTTAAGAGAGGTTTTAAAGATGTCTAAATTTAAAGTTAAGCGTTTAACTGCACACATACTAATGTTGAAAGTCATTAATGATATGTTGAAATATTCATTTCATCTCACTTTGACTCAAGTGAAACTATTAAATCTATTAGTTAAATATGATAATTCTGATTCCAATAGCGCTTCAATAGATAGGTTATTAAAAATGAAAGAAATCCAATCTAAGATGGCACTTCTTCAAATGTTAAGTTATTTAAACAATCATCAATGGCTATTGAAAGGAAGAGATCAAAGGGATCAACGTAAATTGACTATTTCGATTAATAAAATGCATATAGATAAAATAGAATATATGAATAATGAGCTTAGTGACTATATTGAACGTTATTTTGGTCAATATACATTTGATTTTAGTTGTGACTATGTATCGTATTTATTGTCGTCACAAGAATTATTTCGAAATCTAAAGTGTTATTTAAATATGTGTCAATTAACATTAGAAGAGTTATACGTTTTAGGAATATTAAATCTGCATAAAGGTCAATTGACGGTTAAAGAATTACAGGGTGAATTCCATCACCCGATATTTGCGGTTAGCCCGATTTTAAAGTGTTTAATTTTGAAGGGATTAGTTAAAAAAGAGAGATGTGAATTAGATGAAAGACGTGTTATTGTAACAATCAAGCGAGAAAAGTTTTCTAAAGTCACTATGCTTATTCAAGCATGTTATAATTATCTTGAAAAGGGAATACAAGTTAAGCTTAATAATAAATAGTTAATCACTTGTATTTCACATACCTATGAAGAATAGTTTATAGTTTTAAGTGGGAGGGATATTATGATTTTAGATAATGTGAATCCAAATGATTTATTTCCAACTGAAAAAAAGGGTCCGTCAGTGCTAGGAATAATTGAGTATAAAGTTCAAGGTGAGAATGAATTTGAAGGGGCATTTATAGCAACAAATGAAAGATTAATTATGAATGTAGATATGAATGGCCAATTTTATTATAGAAGTATTAGTTATAATGAAATAGAGAAGATAGATTATGATGGTCAAACTATAATGTTCAAATTTAATATTGGTAATGTCCCAATGCATGATATTAAAAGTGATAACGTTGAAATGTTTGTTGAATATGTAAAACAACATATGATAGTATAATGTCAATGTATGTAGGTTGATAAGAAGAGTTTGAATGATAACTCATTGCATTTAAAGATAAATGGCATGCGTTATGATTTAAAGCTCTTCTTTTTTTATATTTTATAAATTTTGTGAGCAAGCCATCCAATTAATATAAAAAATATCAAATCAAACACGTTGATATAGATTAAAATTTTAAAAGTTTACATATCAGTTAAGATACAAAATATTCAGACTAATAATTTTCAATTTGGCAAAATATCTTAAACATCAAATTATTATAAGAAATAAATGTATTTAACCATATTCTAGTAATAAAAATATTGAATTTTTATACTTATTTGTTTAGAATGAACTTTATAACATAGTTGGATAGAGTTTCGATTTAATAAATTACATGTGAACCTTGCTACAACAAGATGTGCATCAGAGGAGTGGTTTAATAATGAGTAAAATTAATGACATTAATGATTTAGTCAACGCAACATTTCAAGTTAAGAAGTTTTTCAGAGATACAAAAAAGAAGTTCAATTTGAACTATGAAGAAATTTATATTTTAAATCATATTTTAAGAAGTGAGTCTAACGAAATCTCATCTAAAGAGATTGCTAAGTGCTCAGAGTTCAAACCTTACTATTTAACTAAAGCTTTACAAAAGCTAAAAGATTTAAAATTGTTATCAAAGAAAAGAAGTTTACAAGACGAAAGAACAGTTATTGTTTATGTTACAGATACACAAAAAGCAAATATTCAAAAACTGATTTCAGAATTAGAAGAATACATTAAAAATTAAATCAAGGTTAATTGCGTTTAATAACATTGAACGATAACAATTTATTAAAACGAAGTTATTTATTCAGCATTGGGACATAAAATTAACTTAAAATTTAAATATTGAAGATGCTTTAATTAAAGTTAAAGACTAGCCATACCTTATTTCAGCTTATTAAGCTTGAAACAAGGTACACTAGTCTTTTTATTTTAATATTTTCTTAGAAAATCAAGTTTACGATCATAAATATTTTCTGCGATATAGCTTTGGATGGTTCCAAGTATTTTCTCTATAATTTGTGTGCGATAAGCAAAAATTCTAACTGCAAAGCCATGTGTAGGCAATTGAGAAATAGCAACACGACAATCGAATGTATTGCTATAAGAACTAATGGTTTCATAAACTGAATCGATTAGTTTTTGGTTAACATCTTCATGTATGAAGTAAGCAGAGCCATAATGAGAGTAATGTTCCATATAACCTATTTCATTGATCGATTGTTTATTAGGATTCAATAATAAATTATCATATGTGACTAACTCATCTTCAATATAAATTTCATTTATTAAATGCATATATTGATACTTGAAGGCTTCGCCAGTTTTTGAATAACCAGGAGTTAAAATATCAGTATAAAATAATGAACTAGAATTATTGAGATTGAACGTATTGTGTTGATAAAATTTAGCATTTTCATATGCGATGATTGGATCAGCGACATATTCTAAATATGCGTTATCTTTTAAATTAAAAGTTTGATACTGCTCAACATGATTGGAAGGTGTCTTGTATATTTTTGTTGCACCTTGAGATGTCAATGTCACTTTAGCGTTATCTTCGACATTCACATTCATACGGTAACGATCTCCATCTAAATAGCCACCACCTACATTTACTATATAAAATGTAGGAATGGTAGATTGATTTAGATAAACTGGACGTATCACTTTAAGTGCTTTTTCAAAGAAAATATCTCTTGATACTGATCGATTGCCATCGAAAAACACTGTTAAATCAAGTTGCCCAGTCCATTGTTGTTCATCCATTATGATAATCCTTTGAGTAAAGTGTCGCGTTCAATCCAATCGATAACTTCATCCAAACCTTCGTCGGTTTTTAAGTTAGTAAAAGTAAATGGACGTTTACCACGAAATACTTTAGTATCTTCAGCCATTTGTTCTAATGATGCACCTACATAGGGAGCTAAATCAGTTTTGTTAATTACAAAGAAATCTGACTTAATCATACCTTGACCACCTTTACGTGGAATCTTTTCACCTTGAGCAACATCGATAATATATATTGAAAAGTCAACAAGTTCTGGGCTAAATGTTGCTGCTAAGTTATCGCCACCAGATTCTATGAAAATTAGTTCTATATCGTCATGACGTTCTAATAATTCGTCTATTGCTGCAAAGTTCATAGATGCATCTTCACGAATCGCAGTATGAGGACATCCACCAGTTTCAACACCAATGATACGACTTTCAGGTAGAACTCCTGAATTTACTAATATCTTTTCGTCTTCTTTTGTATATATATCATTTGTAATAACGCCGATACTCATTTCTTTTGAAAGACGTTTTACAACTTTTTCAATTAATTGTGTTTTACCTGCACCTACAGGACCACCAATACCAATTTTAATCGGATTTGCCACAATTATAACCTCCTATGATATGAAAATTCTAACATTGACGTTCTCATGCGCCATTTGATTTAGTTCTAAACCAGGCGCTGTCATGCCAAAATCTGCTTCTTTTAATTCGAAAATCTGCTTTCTTGTTTCTTCTATATAAGGAATCATGTGAGTAACTATCTTTTGACCAGCAGTTTGTCCAAGTGGAATAGCACGAACAGCATTTTGAGTTAAACTTGAAACATTTTGATATAAATAGTAATCAATAATCGTTTCAATATCTACACCTAAATGATGGCCTAGCATAGTAAAACAAATAGCTGGATTTAACTTTGCTTTCTTATCTTGCATTTGTTGATGATACCAAGCAATCCATGGGCTATTATAAAGTTCTAAAGCCAATTTAACCATGCGAGTCCCCATTTGTTTTGCACCAACACGTGTTTCTTTAGGTAAGTTTTGAACAAACATCAGTTTATCTATGTGTAATACTTTTTGTGTATCATCATTTTCCAATGCATCATAAACTAAACGCATGGCTAAACCATCAGAATAGGTAAGTTGCTCTTGTAAAAACATTTTTAACCAAGCAATAAAAGTATGATCGTCATGAATTATATTTCGTTGAATATATGTTTCAAGACCAAATGAATGACTGAAAGCACCTGTTGGAAACTGTGAATCACAGAACTGAAATAATCTTAAGTGTGTATGATCAATCATGAGAATGCCCTATATGTCTGAAAGCCTTATTAACTTTACGGTCTTCTCGAACATATGGGATGCCTAAACTTTTTAATAAATCTTCAACTAAATAATCATATTGTACTAGCATTTCAGTCTCTGTAAATTGTGCTGGCAAATGACGATTTCCTAATTGATGGGCTATATCTCCCATTTCTTGCAATGTTCTTGGTTGAATCACTAAAAGATCTTCTGAATTAACATCCACAATAATCATATTATGGTCATCTGCGTATAAAATATCTCCATATTGTAAGTCAATAGGTTGTTTTAAACGAATGCCTATTTCAGTGCCATGGTCTGTAACGACTCTTTGAATACGTTTAACAAGATCTGAATTTTCAAGGTATACTTTTTCGACGTGCTTTTGTTTTTCTGAATTTGACAAATTGGCAATATTGCCTTGGATTTCTTCAACAATCATTCTATGTTCCTCCTAGAATAAGAAGTATCTTTGAGTTAATGGTAACTCAGTTGCTGCATTACTTGTAATTTTTTCTCCATCTACATATACTTCATATGTTTGTGGATCAACGTCTAATTTAGGTGTTGCACTGTTATTTTTCATATCTGCTTTAGATAATTGTCTAATATTTTTAACTGGACGCACCATGCGTTTTAAATTTAATGCACGATTGATACCATTTTCATAAGCAGTTTTAGACACGAATGTCATTGACGTACTTGTAAGGTTTCCGCCGTATTGACCATACATTTTACGGTACTTCATCGGTTCAGATGTAGGTATAGAACCATTTGCATCGCCATTTACGGCAGAGTTAATTAATCCGCCCTTTACAACTAATTCAGGTTTAACCCCAAAGAAAATTGGGTCCCATAAGACAATGTCAGCTAGTTTGCCCGGCTCGATAGATCCTACATATTCAGAAATACCATGTGTAATTGCTGGGTTAATTGTATATTTAGCGATATAACGTTTGATGCGATTATTATCATTATGTTCAAAATCACCATCTAAAGGACCACGTTGTTCTTTCATGCGATGTGCTACTTGCCATGTTCGTGTAATTACTTCACCTACACGGCCCATTGCTTGTGAATCGGAACTAATCATACTGAATACACCCATATCTTGCAGAACATCTTCTGCTGCAATCGTTTCTTTACGAATACGTGAATCTGCGAATGCGATATCTTCAGGAATAGCCGCATTTAAATGGTGAGTAATCATTACCATATCTAAATGTTCATCTACAGTATTATGTGTATAAGGCAAAGTTGGATTTGTAGATGAAGGTAAAATATTTGAAAATGCAGCTGATTTAATTAAATCAGGCGCATGACCGCCACCAGCACCTTCAGTATGGTACATATGAAGTACACGGTCTTTAACAGCAGCCATTGTGTCTTCCATAAATCCTGCTTCATTTAAAGTATCTGCATGTAATGCAATTTGAACATCAAATTCATCAGCAACATCTAATGCATGACTCAAAGCAGATGGTGTTGCACCCCAGTCTTCATGTACTTTTAATCCAATTGCTCCGGCATTGATTTGTTCAATGAGTGCAGTTGGATTTGTTGCTTGTCCTTTACCTGTAAAACCGACATTAATCGGTAAACCTTCGGCAGCTTCTAACATTCTATGAATATGCCATGGACCTGGAGTTACAGTTGTTGCTTTAGAACCTTCTGAAGCACCAGTACCACCACCAATATGAGTCGTAATACCACTTTCTAATGCGACCTCTGCTTGTTCAGGATTAATAAAATGAACATGAGTATCAATACCACCAGCAGTGACGATTTTACCTTCAGCGGCAATGATATCTGTTGTTGAACCTATAATAATGTCGACATTATCCATTATATCTGGGTTGCCGGCATTACCTATGGCGAAAATATAACCATTTTTAATGCCTATATCAGCTTTAACCACTTTATCGTAATCGATAATAACGGCATTAGAAATGACAAGGTCTGCAACGTTCACGTCATCACGTGTTACACGAGGATTTTGCGCCATACCGTCTCTAATAGATTTACCACCACCAAAAGTAGCTTCTTCACCATAAACCGCATAGTCTTTTTCTATTTGAGCAAATAGATTCGTATCACCTAAACGAATAGAATCTCCAACAGTTGGACCGTATAAGCTCGTATATTGATTTTGCGTCATTTTAAAGCTCATGATCTTTTTCCTCCTTTTTTATTCACGTTTTCAGCACCGTTATCTCCGAATACACCTGCATATGCATCATTTTCATCAGTTGGGCGATAGACACGTGACTCATCGATAGGACCATTGACCATACCACGAAAACCAAAAATTTTACGTTTGCCAGCATATTCAACTAATTGAACTTCTTTTTTATCCCCAGGTTCAAATCGAACAGCTGCTCCAGCTGGAATATCTAAATGTTTTCCATATGCCATTTCACGTTCGAAATCTAATGCTGCATTTGCTTCATAAAAATGAAAATGTGAGCCCACTTGAATTGGTCGATCTCCTGTATTTTCAACTTCGATAACTGTTTCAGGATGATGGTTATTAATTTCAACCTCTGTACTTTTTGTAATAATTTCTCCTGGTATCATTTGACTGCCTCCTTTAAACAATAGGGTGATGTACTGTGATTAACTTAGTACCATCGGGGAACGTAGCCTCGATTTCGATATCTGTAATCATGTGTTCGACACCATCCATGACATCTTCTTTGTTTAGAATTTGTCTACCATAACTCATTAACTCTGCAACGGTCTTACCATCGCGTGCACCTTCTAATAATTCATCGCTGATTAAAGCTAATGCCTCAGGATGATTTAGTTTCAAACCACGTGCTTTACGACGACGTGCAACTTCCGCCGCCACTACAATCATTAATTTGTCTTGCTCTCGTTGTGTAAAATGCAAATTAAAACCCCCAATTTCATATTAGATACAATTTACAAAATTTATATTAATCCTAATTGTTGTGATAAACAAGTAATATACAAAGTTCAATGTGTAATTAGAAAATTATATTTTTAGCATATCCGCTATTGAAGCAAACAATCTAATCGAAAACAAATAGCGGAATATATTTATGTAAAAACCAAAATAGTTTTTAATATAACTTTTCATAGAATAGTAGTATATTAATGAGTAATGATTCAAAGGAAAGGTGAAAGATTTGAAGATAATAGATGTGCTTTTGAAAAATATATCTCAGGTTGTGTTAATTAGTAATAAATGGACAGGATTATTTATCTTAATAGGATTATTTGTAGCCGATTGGACAATTGGATTAGCGGCTATTGTAGGTAGCATCATCGCCTATACTTTTGCGCGTTTTATAAATTATAGTGAGGCAGAGGTTAATGATGGGTTAGCCGGATTTAATCCAGTGTTAACTGCCATTGCGTTAACAATCTTTTTAGATAAGTCAGGATTAGATATTGTTATAACAATGATAGCAACTTTATTAACGTTACCAGTTGCTGC
>NZ_JACYHC010000542.1:0-3483 GCF_017152085.1 Staphylococcus sp. EG-SA-2 | reverse complement strand
CATCTATAATAAAGCTGTATGATTCAATGAATGTAATCGAACAAATCTAATAATTACGAATGGAGCATACAACTATGAAAATAACAACAATTGCTAAAACAAGTTTAGCACTAGGCCTTTTAACAACAGGTGTAATCACAACGACAACGCAAGCAGCAAATGCGACAACACCGCCTTCAACTAAAGTGGAAACACCGCAACAAGTAGCAAATGCAACAACACCATCTTCAACTAAAGTGGAAGCACCGCAACAAGCAGCAAACGCGACAACACCATCTTCAACTAAAGTAGAAGCACCGCAATCAAAACCAAACGCGACAACACCATCTTCAACTAAAGTGGAAGCACCGCAACAAGCAGCAAACGCGACAACACCACCTTCGTCTAATGTAGACACATCACCACCACAATCGCCAACCACAAAACAAGTACCAACAGAAATAAATCCTAAATTTAAAGATTTAAGAGCGTATTATACGAAACCAAGTTTAGAATTTAAAAATGAGATTGGTATTATTTTAAAAAAATGGACGACAATAAGATTTATGAATGTTGTCCCAGATTATTTCATATATAAAATTGCTTTAGTTGGTAAAGATGATAAAAAATATGGTGAAGGAGTACATAGGAATGTCGATGTATTTGTCGTTTTAGAAGAAAATAATTACAATCTCGAAAAATATTCTGTCGGTGGTATCACAAAGAGTAATAGTAAAAAAGTTGATCACAAAGCAGGAGTAAGAATTACTAAGGAAGATAATAAAGGTACAATCTCTCATGATGTTTCAGAATTCAAGATTACTAAAGAACAGATTTCCTTGAAAGAACTTGATTTTAAATTGAGAAAACAACTTATTGAAAAAAATAATCTGTACGGTAACGTTGGTTCAGGTAAAATTGTTATTAAAATGAAAAACGGTGGAAAGTACACGTTTGAATTGCACAAAAAATTACAAGAAAATCGCATGGCAGATGTCATAGATGGCACTAATATTGATAACATTGAAGTGAATATAAAATAATCATGACATTCTCTAAATAGAAGCTGTCATCGGAAAAACAAGAAGTTAAGTGACAACGGCCTACATGTTGCTTAGCTTCTTTTGTTATGTTCGATGATTTGAGAACCCGAATTTTCGATGGGTCCAAATATGACGTGGAAGAGTCCTGAATTTATCTGTAAATCCCTATCTATCGGGTGTGAAGCACAACGGAATCAGTTTTATTTAACGAACATTATAGATTCCTTAATTTACTTAATAATGATTCAATGATTATTAAAGATGGTTTAATGTGAAAGGTCAAATACGCCAATTATAATAAAGCTGTATGATTCAATAGACGTAAGCGAACAAATCTAATAATTACGAATGGAGCATACAACTATGAAAATGGCAGCAATTGCGAAAGCAAGTTTAGCATTAGGTATTTTAGCAACAGGAACAATAACGTCATTGCATCAAACTGTAAATGCGAGTGAACATGAAGCAAAATATGAAAATGTGACAAAAGATATCTTTGACTTAAGAGATTACTATAGTGGCGCAAGTAAGGAACTTAAAAATGTTACTGGTTATCGTTATAGCAAAGGTGGCAAGCATTACCTTATCTTTGATAAACATCAAAAGTTCACTAGAATACAAATTTTTGGTAAAGATATAGAAAGATTTAAAGCACGCAAAAATCCGGGATTAGACATATTTGTTGTTAAAGAAGCGGAAAACCGTAATGGCACAGTGTTTTCATATGGTGGTGTCACTAAGAAAAATCAAGACGCTTATTATGATTATATAAACGCACCAAGATTTCAAATCAAGAGAGATGAAGGTGACGGTATTGCTACGTACGGTAGAGTACACTACATTTATAAAGAAGAGATTTCACTTAAAGAACTCGACTTTAAATTGAGACAGTATTTAATTCAAAATTTTGATCTGTATAAAAAGTTTCCTAAAGATAGTAAGATAAAAGTGATAATGAAAGATGGCGGCTATTATACGTTTGAACTTAATAAAAAATTACAAACAAATCGCATGAGTGATGTCATTGACGGTAGAAATATTGAAAAAATAGAAGCCAACATTAGATAATTCAATGAAATATGGATAATAGTAAAATATGGATAGTATAGAGGAGTTAGGCAACATAAGTTGCTTAGCTTCTTTTTTGTGTTGGCGAGATGAAAATGAAGCGTATCGATGAATAATAAAAACACCAATAAAACTTGTGGAAATAGTTGATACTTATAGATGCGTGATGTCGCTTTAGTGACATGAAACAATGTGGAAAACATAATTAAATTGAGGGAAAGTGTGAATAGTTAAAAAATTAGCATTGTGTTATAAAAAATAATTAATACTGTTAGGATTTCATTAACTAACTTAACGTTGGTTCAAAAATAGTTAAAAAGAGGTTAATTCATAGCGCAGTATCTCGCTTATATAATGATAGTAGATTGTTCGTATTACGTAATTGAATTAATCATATAAAAATATATTAAGACAAAATTTATAAATAGATTGGGAGAATAGTACTATGAAATTAAAAACGTTAGCTAAAGCAACATTGGCATTAGGCTTATTAACTACTGGTGTGATTACATCAGAAGGCCAAGCAGTCCACGCAAAAGAAAAGCAAGAGAGAGTACAACATTTATATGATATTAAAGACTTATATCGATACTACTCATCAGAAAGTTTTGAATTCAGTAATATTAGTGGTAAGGTTGAAAACTATAACGGTTCTAACGTTGTACGCTTTAACCAAGAAAAACAAAATCACCAATTATTCTTATTAGGAAAAGATAAAGATAAATATAAAAAAGGCCTTGAAGGCCAGAATGTCTTTGTGGTAAAAGAATTAATTGATCCAAACGGTAGACTATCTACTGTTGGTGGTGTGACTAAGAAAAATAACAAATCTTCTGAAACTAATACACATTTATTTGTTAATAAAGTGTATGGCGGAAATTTAGATGCATCAATTGACTCATTTTTAATTAATAAAGAAGAAGTTTCACTGAAAGAACTTGATTTCAAAATTAGAAAGCAATTAGTTGAAAAATATGGTTTATATAAAGGTACGACTAAATACGGTAAGATCACTATCAATTTGAAAGACGAGAAAAAGGAAGTAATTGATTTAGGTGATAAACTGCAATTCGAGCGCATGGGTGATGTGTTGAATAGTAAGGATATTCAAAATATAGCAGTGACTATTAATCAAATTTAAATTAAACAATCAATGACTTTAAAGTAATAAATTTGAAGCAGCTTAACGATGAAATGTTGAATAAATACGTACATCCTCCAAAAAGGGGCGTATCTAAATCAACAGTGTCGTTAGGCTGTTTTTATGTTTTATAACGCAGGGTATGAGCGTACTAAAAATTCACATTACTTCTGAAAGTGATGTCCATTGAATATTAATTAGTTCTTCATTAACCATGATTTAATTTTAATTAAACGAGTGTTAATGTCAGTC
>NZ_JACYHC010000541.1:0-3505 GCF_017152085.1 Staphylococcus sp. EG-SA-2 | reverse complement strand
ATTATAAAGTTGCTTTAGAATATTATCAACTATCGCTTCATTATTTCTCATAGTTATAGATTGTTTTATATCTTTCATAATTTTATAAACTTGAGACTGATTATATAATGAAGTTTTACTTATATGTTTTACTACACTATAGTTAGTAACAATAGTCGTTGTTTGGATAGATTTATTTCCAATAAACATCTTTAAACCATTCAATGAAAATCCTGATTGTCCAGGATGGTTATGTAACATAACAATTGAATTCGGTTTACTGTTAAATAATAATTCGGTTGCTTGTTACCCTGGCACAAAAGATACACTATCTTGATCGCCATATACTTTTGTAACTTTAGCACCTTTTAATAAATAAGCTACTTCATTTTAGCTAACTTCTCAGCTTCTTGAACCGCATCTTTAATACGTTCATCTGATTTTTTGCGTTCTCTAGCTATACGCTCTTTAATCAATTGTGATACTTCTTCTTGAGAAAATGTTTTCTCATTCTGTTGTGATTGTTCATCACTGTTGTCTAGTTGCTCTTCGTTCTGAGTTACGTCAGTAATATTACTTTCATTTTTCTCCATGAGACATACCTCCGTTTATAGTCTGTCGACTGATATTCCATACTTGCTTTTAAAATGTCATCAGCACGTTTTGGACAATAAAAAATAACCTTCACATTGGAAGGTTAAAAAAGTGTATAAAAATAGCACCACTTTCTCTTTATCTGTGTAGAAAGGATGCTATTTTTCTAATTTTTGTTCTTTATTCTTATTTTCTAATTCTATTGCTTTCTTGTATTCTTTATCCAATAATTCTTGTGACTGTTTATTAGTTATTTCACCATCTAACTGTGCAAAATACATTTTAATCACCTAACTTTATATATTATGTTACCACTATTATATAATCTCTTTAGAATCATATCAATATCCTTATGATTGAATTTTTTTATATTCTTATTTTTATTATATTTTTTAATACAATCAATACAAGTTGATTTGCAATATTCTTTTGTCTTAGTTAAGTACTTTGTTTGACCTTTATTTGTAACAATTGTCAGTGTTTTAATAGAATTATTAAATATAAATAAATACAAGTCTGTAAGAGAAAAACTAGACTGCCCAGGATGGTTATGTAACATAACAATTGAATTCGGTTTACTGTTAAATAACAATTCTGTTGCTTTTTCCCCTGGTGCAAAAGATACACTATCTTGATCACCATATACTTTTGTAACTTTACCATCTTTTAATAAATAAGCTACTTCATTGCTATCATTGTTTTCTTTGGCATCTTTAAGCAAGGCTTTATGTTGTTCTTGTATAAATTGATTTTCTTCTTTGGTATGTGTTGGAATATCAACATATCTGACTTTATCAATTGCTTGATCAGTAATATATATTTTCTTTCCTAATACTTTAGCTTGTTGTAATTCATCTTTGGTTGTGTCATCTTCTACTTGATATTTACCTTCACGCTCTTTAAAGAACTTGTCTCACCAATTGCCAACATGTGGCACTGTGGTACTTCTACACCAAGGATGCATAGGTGGCGCATTCACACCTGGTATCATATCTTTAACTTTAAATACTTTGCCGTTGAGCGAATGACATAGTTTAGACGTTTTACTATCTATTTTGGCAACATATTTATATTCGCCATCTTCACCAAGTTCTTTTAAATATGTTAACTTTTGTGATTCTGCTATTTCAGTAAATAGTTAAAAAAGCATATAAAAATAGCACCACTTTCTCTTTATCTGTCTAGAAAGGATGCATTAATACCATGCTATTTTATAATTTTCGGGAAATTCTTGCTTCTCGATAAAGTCTCTTACTACAGAAAAAGACTTATTACGATATAACATAAAATATTCTTCATTTTCTATTTCAGATAATGAGAAATCTATAACCTCTGCATCTTTTTTATTAAAAGTTACTGAACCTTTACCGTTACTTATATCATCTTCAGGTATATATTCATATATTATAACCTGTTCATCTTCTTTCAATTTTATTAATGTAAGCATTTAATCCACCTTCTTTTTTATAAAAATTGAATAATCGTATTTTTTGATACAATTTTATATGCATAATCATAGTTGAAATTATACTTATTCATCAAATAATGTTCAAGCGCCTCATGACGCAGCAGTATTAAATCTTGTTTTTTATTGTTTTTCCTTCTCTTAAACGTTGCCAACTTACTGCGATATTATATTCTGGATAATAACTTAAAATCGAATAATTCACTTTGAACATAACAAATCACTCCTTGTACAGTGTTGAAGCAAGTATTATTATTAAATTGTAGGAGTGAAATTCCCTCCTGACTGATTAACGCTCGAATGTCCATTCAATCTTTATAAAGTAGAGATTTATTAAGATTAACAATTTGGTACATTTGAGCTTTTTTATTTCCTTCACTCTCATCTTCTTAAACTTATATGTTCATTATACAAATATAAAAAGCTATAACAATATAATGGAAATGCCCCTTCGAAGTAGACATTGAAAAAATGAAAACTTTGAAGGGAGCATTTCAAGACGATCCATTCCAATCTATTTTATCATTTAAAACTTAACACTCATTTTCCCTTATTCGATGCTAATTTAGTGTAATAAATTCTAAATGAAACGACATACTCCTTTTTCACAAATTGGAATGTACTATTTTTGTATTTTAATCATTATAATATCCATTTACCATATGATTTTTATTAATAGTTAAATCAAATAAACATAGCTTGATTAATTTATACAGTAGTTATATTACAAAACTTTATTGGCATATTCATATAATTTTTCTGTTGTATTCAGGGTTAGATTATCTACTTCGCGTTTGCCCTGTCTTAATTGTGAAAGTACATATTGAGAAACTCCAGTTTTTTTAGAAATTTCATATCCTGTTAAATTACTTTCAATTAATTCAATTATCTTTTTCTTGTATTCTGACATTTTTTCATCTCCATATCTGTACAATTTTTACTGCTTTTTTCGAAATCTGTGAACTCAACGTAGTTTTTATTTATAAATGATTTTATTATTTTTCTATTTATTAATGGCTATCAACACTTCATAATAGTTAAATTTTATATTTTCAATTTTTGTTTCTACATATTAACGACTTTTCATCATCAATTACTTTGTCAAAGATAAACGATTTGTCTTGTATACTTTACGCCTTTTACTAAACTTCAATGTTTAGTATTCATTGAAGTTTACAACCACTTCTAAAGTTTAACCTTTTATGTATTTTTATTAGATTAGTGTCTTTCAATATTCAAACTACTAATTCCAGTAGTCTATTAAATTTGAGATATTGAGATATCTTTAGACTTTAATTTTTCCGGAGTCATATAGACTTCTCAAATACTATACATTTATTAGTCAAGTCCAGACTCCTGTGTAAAATGCTATACAATGTTTTTACCATTTCTACTTATCAAAATTGATGTATTTTCTTGAAGAATAAATCCATTCATCATGTAGGTCCATAAGAACGGCTCCAATTA
>NZ_JACYHC010000540.1:0-3523 GCF_017152085.1 Staphylococcus sp. EG-SA-2 | reverse complement strand
TTTCTCTAGTAGCATTAACGGTAGATAATATGCCACCACCCATTTCTAATATTTCAAGGTAAGACTTACCTTGACGTTTTAATGACATCTCATGTTCTCGAGATCCACCAAATGTTAAATGGGTATGTGCATCTACTAATGCTGGGGACACTACCTTCCCACTAGCATCAATCGTCTCAGTCGCATCGTAGTCATCTGTATGTGTTCCAGCATATACAATTTTGCCATCTTTAATGACAACTGTACCATTTTTCACAACATTTAATTCATCTAATTCCTTACCCTTCAAAGGTTTATCTGTTGATCTCGGTAAAATTAATTCTGCTATATGATTAATTATTAAATCATTCATTACTTATCACCTGCTTTATCAATCATTGGAATATGAATACCTTTTTCTTTAGCTGTTTGAATAGCGATGTCATAGCCAGCATCAACATGTCGGGCAACACCCATACCTGGGTCAGTCGTCAATACACGTTCCAATCTTCTTTCAGCACGCTCTGATCCATCTGCTACAACAACCATACCCGCATGAAGTGAATATCCCATGCCAACACCGCCACCGTGATGGAATGAAATCCATGAACCACCTGCAGCTGTGTTAATGAGTGCATTCAATACAGCCCAATCACCAACCGCGTCACTGCCATCTTTCATACTTTCTGTTTCACGGTTAGGACTAGCAACTGAACCAGCATCTAAATGGTCTCGTCCAATAACAATTGGTGCTGAAATTTCACCGTCACGTACAAGACGATTTAAAGCTAAGCCCATTTTCGCTCTTTCTCCATAGCCTAACCAAGCAATACGTGATGGTAGTCCTTGATATGAAATTTTTTCTTCAGCTAAATCAAGCCATCTTAATAACTTTTCATTTTCTGGGAAAAGTTTGCGCATTTCTTCATCCGCACGCTCGATATCTTTTGGATCACCACTCAACGCAGCAAAGCGGAATGGCCCTTTACCTTCACAGAATAATGGTCTAATGTAAGCTGGTACAAAGCCTGGGAAGTCAAAAGCATTTTTCACTCCGTTATTGAAGGCTACTTGACGAATATTGTTACCATAATCAAATGCTACAGCGCCACGTTTTTGGAATTCAAGCATTAATTCAACATGCTTTGCCATTGAAGCTTGTGACAGTTCAACATATTTTTTCGGATCTTTTTCACGCAATACTTTCGCTTCTTCTACAGAGTATCCTTGTGGCACATATCCATTTAGCGGATCATGTGCACTTGTTTGGTCAGTAATAATGTCAATTTTAAATCCTTTTTCTAGAATCGCTTGATGGATGTCTACAGCATTTCCAACTAACCCGATTGATAATCCTTCTCCACGTTCTTTCGCCTCTTCTGCTAATTTTAATGCTTCATCTAAATCAGCTGTTTTAACATCACAGTATTTCGTATCAATTCGCTTATCAACACGTGTTTCATCAACATCCACGCAAATTGCTACCCCATGATTCATAGTAATTGCTAACGGTTGCGCACCACCCATACCACCTAAACCTGCTGTCAGTGTAACAGTGCCTGCTAAATCTCCATTAAAGTGTTGATTACCTAGCTCGGCAAATGTCTCATAAGTACCTTGCACAATACCTTGAGAACCAATATATATCCAACTACCGGCTGTCATCTGTCCATACATGATTAAACCTTTTTTATCTAATTCATTAAAATGATCCCAGTTTGCCCATTCAGGCACTAATACTGAATTTGAAATTAATACACGTGGCGCTTCTTCATGTGTTTTAAATACAGCAACTGGCTTTCCTGATTGTACTAACATTGTCTCATCTGATTCTAATTCTCGTAACGTTTTCTCTATTGCTTCAAAAGCTTCCCAATTACGTGCTGCTTTTCCAATACCACCATAAACAACTAAATCTTCTGGTCTTTCAGCAACTTCTGGGTCTAAATTGTTGTATAACATTCTAAGTACTGCTTCTTGTTCCCAACCTTTACACTCAATACTCAAACCTTTTTTTGCTTGAATTTTTCTCATAAAATTCGCTCCTGTTCTTTTTAGAAGTTAATTCCACTAAATTTAAAACGCTTACATTATTATCTTCAATATTCATTATAGTATGTTAAAATATAGCCAACAAATATAAATAAACTAATTATCCATAGCTTGAATCTATAAATAAAAGGAGCAAAACACATGAAAATTATTCAGTTAGAATACTTCTTGGCTATCGTGAAATATAATAGTTTTACTAAAGCTGCACAATTTTTACATATTAGCCAGCCATCTTTAACTGCTACGATTAAAAAAATGGAAGCAGATTTAGGTTATGACTTATTTACACGTTCAACAAAAGACATCAAGATTACCGAAAAAGGAATACAGTTTTATCGTTATGCGAGCGAATTAGTTCAACAATATCGATCCACGATGGAAAAAATGTATGATTTAAGCGTTACATCAGAACCAAGGATAAAAATTGGGACTCTTGAATCTACGAATCAATGGATTGCGAATTTAATTCGAAAGCACCATTCCGACTACCCTGAACAGCAATATCGTTTATATGAAATACATGACAAACATCAATCTATAGAGCAATTACTGAATTTTAATATTCATTTAGCTATAACAAATGAAAAAATAACCCACGAAGATATAAGATCCATTCCTTTATATGAGGAATCTTACATTTTATTAGCACCCAAGGAAACATTTAAAAATCAAAATTGGGTAGATGTTGAAAATTTGCCACTCATATTACCAAACAAAAATTCTCAAGTGCGCAAACACTTAGATGACTATTTTAATAGAAGAAATATTCGTCCAAATGTCGTTGTAGAAACAGATCGATTCGAATCAGCAGTTGGATTTGTTCATCTCGGCTTAGGTTACGCTATCATTCCGAGATTTTATTACCAATCATTTCACACGTCTAATTTAGAATATAAAAAAATTCGTCCAAACTTAGGCCGAAAAATTTATATCAATTACCATAAAAAACGCAAACACTCCGAACAAGTACATACATTCGTACAACAATGCCAAGATTATTTATATGGACTTTTAGAGGCTCTTTAACTTAAGTTATTAGAGCCTCTTATGCAGTTGCGTAGTCAACTGTATACCTTTCGCCTTTAACTTAAGTTATTAGAGCCTCTTATGCAGTTGCTCAGTCAACTGTATACCTTTTGCCTTTAACTTAAGTTATTAGAGCCTCTTATGCAGTTGCTCAGTCAACTGTATACCTTTTGCCTTTAACTTAAGTTATTAGAACCTCTTATGCAGTTGCTCAGTCAACTGTATACCTTTTGCCTTTAACTTAAGTTATTAGAGCCTCTTATGCAGTTGCTCAGTCAACTGTAAAACAATTTCACAACCAATTTTATGATTTACATGTATAAATCATTACATTCAGACCAACAAACATAAATAAGCAGTAAGATGACTACAACTTAAGAGTCTTCTTACTGCAATTATTTTTCAAATATATCAACGTTAATATAACTTCTATTAAGAAATACTCACATTCTGCCCTGCAATGCAA
>NZ_JACYHC010000539.1:0-3563 GCF_017152085.1 Staphylococcus sp. EG-SA-2 | reverse complement strand
CCTAAATCAACTAGCATACGATGTTCGCTGCATTCTTTTGGATCATTAAGTAGTTGTTTCATATTCTCATTATCTATTTGTGTCGTCTCACCACGTTGAATCGTACCTGCAATAGGATTAGTTGTTACAATTTGATCTTTGACACTTACGAAACTTTCGGGAGAACTACCGACAATATATGGTTGATCGATATTAAGATAATACATATATGGACTTGGGTTTTGTCGTTTTAAATTTTGATACAGTTGAAACGAAAGTTGATTTAAATGCTGACTAGCATGATGCGCATATTTGTAAATTCTTGATGGCACAACTTGGAACATATCCCCTTCTGTTATTTTCTCTTTGAAATACTGAATCATTTCGATAAATCTTTCTTCAGAAATATTTGATTGAATTTCTTTAGTTTTAAAATCAAAATCTTGTGTAGGCATGAATGGTTGGATTTTAGTTAAGTCTTCGATAGACTTATTAACTCGATTCTCAAGATCTGATTTTGTTGAATTTGAAAATTGATTCGTCGCGATGATATATAACTCATCTTTGTAATGGTCAAATACATAAACTTGTTCAACCATATATAACCTTACATCGTGCTGCTTGTGATCTTCTAATTGTATTGATTGCAATTTAGGAAATTCATGTCTTACTAAATCAAAGCTACACGTCCCAACATATCCAGATATAAACGGTAATGACTTAAGTTGCTCATCTTGAATATTATGGTAGTCTTCATTTATTTTAGTCGTTAAATAATGGTACGGTCTTTCAATGATTTGATACGATTCTTTTAAAGTGCTTACTGATAATACATCATTATCTAAAGTTAAAGTGCCATAAATATCAAAAATAACAACTGAATAGCGACCTTTAGTTTGTTGTTGATTTGTACTTTCCAAAATGATCTTCTTGGAATGAAGTTGTGCTAAAACTTCGGGCGTTACATTTGCTTTTATTTTTTTATAAAATATATCCATTCTATACGCTCCTTTCAAAAAAGCGCCAGCATCCTTATCAATATAAAGGACGCTGACGCGTGGTACCACCTAAATTAACCGAATATTCAAAATATTCATAGTTCACTCTTTACTATATATAATTTTTCTGTTGCAGACAAAACCCAATTTCATTAATCTCGGTGTTAGTTCACATCATCCACTAACTTTCTGTTGCTACCTTTAATTAACTACTACATTTTGTCTAAATAAAAAGACACCACATAACGCATATACCTGTAAGGACGCGTTACCGTGGTGCCACCTTAGTTAACATAATTCATGTTCACTTTCAAAACTCATTCAATTGTTTTCCAAAGTCCAATTCACAAGATATGGCGTGCTAATTCCCATCACCCATTAGCTTTCTATTTGCTACGTTTCATATCTGCTACTATTTCTTTAGAAAATTCTAATTATTTTTATAGTTCATTATATTACATAGGTCGTTCACATTTGTCAACACTAATTGTTTACTCAATTGGTGATAAGCAATATGCATATAGTAATTTCTCTGTCGCTTTAATAGAATCAATATGTGTTCGTTCCATTGCATGAGATGATTCAATGCCAGCGCCAAATAAACCATGTCTGATATCCGCACCAGCATGTAAAGCTGCTGAAGCATCTGAACCATAATATGGATATATGTCTACTTTATATGGAATGTTATTTATTTTGCAAAGATTAACTAGGTGCGATTTCAATTGCTTATGATATGGACCTGAAGCATCTTTGGCACAAATAGAAACTGTATATTCATCCGATGCTTGACCGTCTCCCAACGCGCCCATATCTAATGCAATATATTCTTTGATTTTCGAATCAATTGATGCATTTGCACCGTAACCTATTTCTTCGTTATTAGAAATATAAAATTGCGTTGTATGTGGTAATATTATTTGCTCTTCTTTTAATTTCTTTAGTAATTGTAGTATCATCGCTACGCTAGCTTTATCATCTAAATGACGAGATTTAATAAAACCTGATGACGTGATAACTGTACGTGGATCAAAGCTAACAAAATCACCTACTGAAATACCTAAACTCTTTGTATCTTCTTCTGATGTAGTTACTTCATCAATTCTTATTTCCATATGCTTTTGATCTCTAGGTATTTCATGATTATTTCTATATACATGAACACTTGTTTCATGCAGACAAATTGTTCCTGTATATATTTGACCAGCATCAGTTTTAATTTGGCAATATTCACCCTCAATCGCGTTATACGTGAATCCTCCAATTAATTCTATTGCTAAGCGACCATCTTCTTTAATTTCTTTAACCATTGCACCTAAAGTATCAACATGAGCAGTAATACAGCGTTGTACTTCATCATTTTTGCCTGGCACTGTTATTAATAACGCACCTTTATTTGTTAGTGTTGTTTGATAACCCAAGTCTTTTGCATATTTTTCGACAAATTGAATTGCTTCTTCTGTGTCTCCTGAAGGACTATTAATACCTGTTAATGTTTTAATCATTTCTAATATTGGTTCCATTGATTTACCCCTCCGTTGCCATTGTGTTACTATACTCTTTATTGTAGATGATTTATCTCCGTTTATCTATTAATGCTATTATCGATTTTTATTTACTATTGCACTGTGTCAACAGCTCATTTACAATGTTATTATTCTGAAAATTTCGAAATAAGGTGATTTATATGACAACAGTTTTATTTGTTGGACTTGGATTAATTGGTGGAAGTCTTGCTAGCAATATAAAATACCATAACCCTAATACTAATATTATTGCATACGATGCAGATACTTCTCAGTTAGATAAAGCTAAATCAATCGGCATTATTAATGAAAAATGTTTAAATTATAGTGAAGCTATTAAAAAAGCCGATGTAATTATTTATGCAACACCTGTTGCTATCACAAATAAATATCTTAGCGAGCTTATAGATATGCCAACTAAACCTGGTGTTATTGTTTCTGATACTGGTAGTACTAAAGCAATGATACAGCAACACGAATCCAATTTATTAAAGCATAATATTCATTTAGTCAGTGGTCATCCAATGGCTGGTAGTCATAAATCTGGTGTACTAAATGCTAAAAAGCACTTATTTGAAAACGCTTATTATATTTTAGTCTATAATGAGCCAAGAAATGAGCAAGCAGCAAACACGTTAAAAGAACTGTTATCACCTACTCTTGCTAAATTTATTGTAACTACTGCTGAAGAACACGACTACGTAACAAGCGTCGTAAGTCATTTACCTCATATCGTTGCATCTAGTTTAGTTCATGTTAGTCAAAAGAACGGTCAAGAACATCATTTAGTTAATAAACTTGCAGCTGGTGGTTTTCGTGATATCACTCGTATAGCTAGTAGTAATGCACAAATGTGGAAAGATATCACCTTGAGTAATAAAACGTATATTTTAGAAATGATTCGACAGCTAAAAAGTCAGTTTCAAGATTTAGAAAGACTAATTGAAAGCAATGATTCTGAAAAATTGTTATCATTTTTTGCCCAAGCTAAATCGTATCGCGACGCACTACCCGCTAAACAACTAGGTGGACTAAATACTGCGTATGATCTATATGTAGA
>NZ_JACYHC010000538.1:0-3574 GCF_017152085.1 Staphylococcus sp. EG-SA-2 | reverse complement strand
AAAGCATCAGGTGGCGTACGTAATTTAGAAGATTTCAATAAAATGGTTGAAGCAGGTGCGACACGTATTGGTGCGAGCGCAGGCGTTCAAATTATGCAAGGTTTAGAAGCAGATTCAGATTACTAATATATATAAAATTTGGGAGTGATAGCTATGACAAGACCATTTAATCGTGTACATTTAATCGTAATGGATTCAGTAGGTATTGGTGAAGCGCCAGACGCAGCTGTTTTTAAAGATGAAGGTTCACATACTTTAAGACATACCTTAGAAGGTTTCGATCAAACTTTACCAAACCTTGAAAAGTTAGGTCTAGGGAACATCGATAAATTACCAGTAGTAAATGCAGTTGAACAACCAGAAGCATACTATACTAAATTGAGTGAAGCTTCAGTTGGTAAAGATACAATGACTGGTCACTGGGAAATTATGGGATTAAATATTATGCAACCTTTTAAAGTATACCCTAATGGATTCCCTGAAGAGTTAATTCAACAAATTGAAGAAATGACAGGTCGTAAAGTTGTTGCTAACAAACCGGCATCGGGTACGCAAATTATCGATGAGTGGGGCGAGCACCAAATGAAAACTGGTGACTTAATTGTTTATACAAGTGCAGACCCAGTATTGCAAATTGCTGCACATGAAGACATTATCCCATTAGAAGAGTTATATGATATTTGTGAAAAGGTTCGTGAGTTGACAAAAGACCCTAAATATTTAATTGGTCGTATTATCGCACGTCCATATGTTGGTGAACCAGGAAACTTTACACGTACATCTAATCGACATGACTATGCGTTAAAACCATTTGGTAAAACTGTCTTAGATCATTTGAAAGACGGTGGTTATGATGTTATTGCCATCGGTAAAATTAATGACATTTATGATGGTGAAGGTGTAACAGAAGCGGTTCGTACGAAGAGTAACATGGACGGTATGGATCAATTGATGAAAATTGTTAAGAAAGATTTCACAGGTATTAGCTTCTTAAACTTAGTAGACTTTGATGCATTATACGGTCATCGTCGTGATAAACCAGGTTATGCACAAGCAATTAAAGATTTCGATGATCGCTTGCCAGAACTGTTTAGCAACTTAAAAGAAGACGATTTAGTAATTATTACAGCAGACCATGGTAATGACCCGACAGCGCCAGGTACGGACCATACGAGAGAATATATCCCAGTAATTATGTACAGTCCGAAATTTAAAGGTGGTCATGCACTAGAAAGTGATACTACATTCAGTTCTATCGGTGCAACTATAGCAGATAATTTCAACGTAACATTACCAGAGTTCGGTAAAAGTTATTTAAAGGAATTGAAATAGAATAAATTTAGATATTATAAAAACAGCAGTGAAGTTAACTATAACAATAGTTTTCTTCACTGCTGTTTTTATTATAATAGAGAAACGTGACGGTAGGACCTCTTATTTAGGAGTATCCTGATTTAATGTTAAACAATACGTTTTCGGATTGAACCGGAAATTAAATCGACAATTGCGACCATTAGTACTAAACCGATTAATATAATACCTACACGGTCCCAAGAACGTGTTTGAATGGCAAATATGAGTGGTGTCCCGATACCACCAGCCCCAATTAGCCCCAGTATAGAAGCTGAACGTAAGTTTAGTTCAAAGCGATAAAGTATGAGTGATAGAAAGGCAGGCATAATTTGTGGTATGACTGCAAATACGAGTGTTTTAATCTTATTCGCACCACTGGCCTTTAATGATTCTACAGCACTGAAATCTAGACCTTCAATATCTTCAGCTAAAAGTTTCCCAAGCATACCTACAGAATGGATACCTAAAGCTAATACACCTGAAAATGAACCTGGGCCAACAGCTTTGATAAATATAAGTGCCATTACAATTTCTGGGAAGACACGTATAACACTTAAAATAAATTTGCTAACACCTGAAACCGGGCGTAACTTTACCATATTATTTGCACCTAAAAATGCTAATGGAATACAGATAATTGCGGCGATGAAAGTACCTACAACGGCTATCGCAAAGGTTTCAAGTAAACCACGTAATAAGTCTTCGCCATCTGGTATATAGATATAGCTGATGTCAGGATGGAATAATCCGCTGAATATGGATTTTAAGATTTCTAATGATTTACTTTTAAGTTCTAAACTTGGTACACCTGCAAATGCCCAGATGATAATAGCTAAGACGACAATTGCAATAAGCCATCTTTTAATCAATTTTCGTTTGTGTGCTTTTGTGTGAACATTATATTTTGCTATTTCCTGTGTCATGCGAGATGTGCCCTCACTTTCGTACTGATGTAATCAATGACGACGACGATAACTAAAGTAAATAAAATAATCGTTGCTGTTTTTGGATATTGAAATAAACCAAGTGTTTGATCATAAAACAATCCAATACCGCCAGCGCCGACTAATCCAAGCACAGCTGAAGCTCGTATATTTACTTCAAATGCATATAATACGTATGACATAAATGACGATATGGCTTGTGGTACAACACCGAAAACAATCCATTTTATTTTATTAGCGCCAACAGCCGTCATTGCTTCCATTGGACCTGGATCTATCGTTTCCAATGATTCATATAATAATTTTCCAATAATACAGATAGTTAAAATAAACAATGCTAATATCCCTGGAATTTGACCGATTCCAAATACAGCCACAAAGATTGCTGCTAATAACAAATCTGGAATAGTACGAACTATATTTAAAATAAAGCGCGAGGGTATTGAAATCCACTTTTGATGAACGATATTGCTAGCACATAATAACGCAATTGGTATTGAAACGATGCTACCTAATACTGTACTTACGATAGCCATTCGAATGGTATCTAACATTGGCGTTGTAATTTGTTGTAAATACTCGAAATCAGGTGGAATCATTTGTTTGAATAGATCACCTATTTGAGGTATTCCTATCATTAAATCTCCAAAATTAAACCCCGTATAAATGAAGCTCCAAATGATAAGCACAATGATTAACATGAAGGTAAAACTCGTTTTTAAAGAAACCTTTTTCTTTAAAAGGGAGTCATACTTTGTAGGTGTTTCTAAAGGCATGTTAGTTCACTCCTAGCTTTTCATCTTCTTTAATTGTACGTCCATATATTTCACTAAATACGTCATCTGTTGCTTCAGATGCAGGACCATCATAGACAACCTCACCATCACGTAAACCAATGATGCGTGTGCCATATTCTTTTGCTAAGTCAACAAAATGTAAGTTAATTAAAATTGTGATGCCTAATTCTTGGTTGATTTTTCTTAAATCATCCATAACCTGTTTCGTAGTTAATGGGTCTAATGAAGCAACTGGCTCATCTGCAAGAATAATTTCAGATTCTTGGCATAGTGCACGTGCAATAGATATACGTTGTTGTTGACCTCCTGATAATTCATCAGAGCGTTGATTATATTTATCTAAGATGTTGACCCGTTCTAGTGCATCCATTGCTTTAATTTTGTCTTCTTTTGGGAATAAACCTAATACCATTTTCCAAGTAGGGTGATAACCTACACGTCCACTTAGTACATTTCGTAATACACTTGACCGTTTAACTA
>NZ_JACYHC010000537.1:0-3595 GCF_017152085.1 Staphylococcus sp. EG-SA-2 | reverse complement strand
GGTTCTGTAATACCAGTTAAGAATGATGTTAAAGCAGCAGAACCCATTAAACCTGCTACTACTTTCTTATTTTCAGGTTTAGCTGTGTGATAAATTGCTAAAGCTGCTGCAGGTAAACCGAACATCATAACAGGGAATTCACCTTGCATGAATTTACCAGCTGTCAAATGTGCGCCTTCACGAATTTGTTCGATAAAGATACGTTGGTCACCGTGAATAATTTCACCAGCTGCATTTTTCCATGAACCAAACTCGAACCAGAACGGTGCGTGGAAAATGTGATGTAGACCGAATGGAATTAATAAACGCTTGATGAAACCAAATAAGAATACGGCAACACCAGTATTTGAATCTAATAATCCTGTACTGAATGCATTTAATCCTGATTGAATCGTTGGCCAAATTAATGCCATTGGGAATGCTAAAATAAATGATGTTGTAGCCATCATAATAGGTACGAAACGCTTACCAGCGAAGAAACCTAAATAAGATGGTAAGTTAATGTTATAGAACTTGTTATAACACCAAGCTGCCAGGGCCCCGATAATAATACCGCCGAACACACCTGTTTGTAATGTTGGAATACCTAAAATGCTAGCGTAACCACTCGCTGGATCAGTAACATTTTTAGGTGTAACTTGTAAAAAGTCGCCCATTGTTTTGTTCATGATTATGTAACCGACGAATGCTGCGATAGCTGCTACGCCATCACCGCCAGCTAATCCGATTGCGACACCTAATGCGAAAATCATAGGTAAGTTTTCAAAAATAATACTACCGGCAGCTGTCATTAATTTAGCGACATTTTGAACGCCACCATTTTGTATAAACGGCAAGTAGTGTTGTAATGCTTCGCCTTGTATAGCTGTACCGATAGCTAATAACAGACCCGCTGCTGGTAAAATTGCAACAGGTAACATTAGCGCTTTACCAATACGTTGCAATTGACCGAAAAGTTTCTTCCTCACTTGTCCAACCTCCAAAGTTGTATGTAATATTTAAGATTCAATAAAAAAGACACGAGCAAATAGACTGTGTTGGTAACCATCACAGCTTAATTTAACTCATGCCTAATCTTACTTAGTAACACGTTGGTGTATGTAATTAATGTAAAAGAAGCAATTGACTAAGTAGTATATAAAACTGATACGTTAGTTTATCTAGCTTACCATCACATCTTATTGAATCTTATTTGTTTGCGACTCCTATTTTAGCATGGTGAAGTATGCGTTTTCAATACAATTATTAAATTCAATTTCAAATCTCTTAAATGTTCACAGATTATTATTAAAACATAATATAAGATAATCCTGAATAAAATGTATAAAAGTTGTTGTAATAATCCAGCAGTAGCAGCTATTATCAGCACTTAAAAGAAAGGATAATCTTTGATGGTGTAATAATTAACTTGTGACAGAAATATGTAAGATTATTACAATGAACAGGCTTTAACTGATTAATATTGTAATGTGTTTTCTCTTATAGTAAAATGTAAGCGATTACACAACTCAACTATATTTTCCTAATAATTATATTGTTAAGGAGGGCTACTTTGACAGGCTTTTCAGTGTATTTAGGACAACCTTTAGATGAAGCGTATATTAAGCGAATGATTAAACAAGGTTACCAAATGATTTTTACATCTGTACAAATACCAGAAGAAGATGACGAGACAAAATATCATTATTTCACAAAACTACTCAATTTATTAAAATATGAACAAGTGACTTACCTCATAGATGCTAATCCATCTATTTTAACACCATCTTTTTATGAGCATCTTCGACAATATGATGCACAATTTATGATTCGTATCGATCATAGTACATCAATTGAGGCAATCGAAGCGATAATGGCACAGGGTTTAAAGTGCTGTTTGAATGCAAGTATTATTTCCCGGGAATTGTTAACAAGCTTACATCAACAATTGAATGATTTTACATTACTTTCATTTTGTCATAACTATTATCCAAGACCAGATACGGGATTATCTGTTGACTTGGTCAATAAGAAAAATGAACTCATTTATCAATTTAATCCAAAGGCACAAATATATGGTTTTATTGTAGGGAGTGGTTTGCGAGGTCCTTTGCATAAAGGCTTGCCAACAATTGAAGCAACGAGACATAGTCATCCTGTCGTTGCAGCTAAATTATTACAAGAAACTGGTGTATCTGAAGTGTTAGTTGGAGACTCATTGATTGAAATGAGGCAGGCAAAACAACTTATAGATTTTTGCAAGCATAGGCATTTCACGTTATGTATTGAAGAAGTGTTTGATACGACAGTGACTTACCTTTTCGATATGTGTCATAAAGTACGCCCGGATAATCCGGAAAATGTCATTCGTTCGGAAACGTCAAGACAAATATGTCCACATTCGATTCAACCACAGTTTACGACGCAACGACGCATTGGTTCAGTAACCGTTGATAATTTGAATAACGGACGTTATCAAGGCGAAATGCAAATTGTGAGACAAACGCTTAGTGCACATGACAATGTGAATGTTGTTGCACAAATTATTAAAGAAGACTTACCACTGTTAAGTTGTATCGAGCCGAATGATACATTTGATTTTCAAAAAACTAGGGAGTGTAAGAAGTGATGGAAAATAGTACGACCGAAGCGCGTAATGAAGCGACGATGCATCTTGATGAAATGACTGTGGAAGAGGCTTTAATTACGATGAATAAAGAAGATCAGCAAGTCCCGTTAGCAGTTCGAAAGGCAATACCACAATTGACAAAAGTAATAAAAAAAACAATTGCACAGTATAAAAAGGGTGGACGATTGATCTATATCGGTGCAGGTACAAGTGGAAGATTGGGTGTCTTAGATGCAGCGGAGTGTGTACCTACATTCAATACTGACCCTCATGAAATTATAGGTATTATTGCTGGTGGACAACATGCTATGACGATGGCTGTAGAAGGTGCGGAAGATCACAAAAAATTAGCGGAAGAAGATTTGAAAAATATAGATTTAACATCAAAAGATGTCGTTATAGGAATTGCCGCGAGTGGCAAAACGCCATATGTTATAGGCGGTTTAACATTTGCTAACACAATCGGTGCTACAACAGTATCTATTTCATGCAATGAACATGCAGTTATAAGTGAAATTGCGCAGTATCCAGTAGAAGTTAAAGTTGGTCCAGAAGTATTAACTGGTTCAACACGTTTAAAGTCTGGTACAGCACAAAAGTTAATTTTAAATATGATTTCAACCATCACAATGGTTGGTGTCGGAAAAGTTTACGATAACCTCATGATTGATGTTAAAGCAACCAATCAAAAACTGATCGACCGTTCAGTGCGTATTATTCAAGAAATATGTGCTATCACATATGATGAAGCAATGGCGTTATATCAGGTATCTGAGCATGATGTGAAAGTTGCGACAGTTATGGGTATGTGTGGCATTTCTAAGGAAGAAGCAACAAGACGGTTATTAAACAATGGTGACATTGTTAAACGAGCAATCAGAGATAGACAACCTTAGGAGGGATTTAAATGACCAAAGAACAACAACTTGCAGAACGAATTATTGCTGCAGTAGGTGGTATGGATAATATAGATAGTGTCATGAACTG
>NZ_JACYHC010000536.1:0-3624 GCF_017152085.1 Staphylococcus sp. EG-SA-2 | reverse complement strand
GTCCAGGATATGGTAGAACAACGTTCTTACACAACATTATTTTCGATGTTGCAAGACACCATCGTCCTGATCAAGCACACATGTACTTGTTCGATTTCGGTACCAATGGTTTGATGCCAGTCACAGATATACCACATGTTGCTGATTATTTTACAGTAGATCAAGAAGACAAGATTGCTAAGGCGATACGTATATTTAATGATGAAATCGATCGTCGTAAGAAGATTTTAAGTCAGTATCGTGTTACTAGTATTTCTGAATATCGAAAATTAACTGGTGAAACAATTCCGTATGTCTTTATTCTTATTGATAACTTTGACGCAGTAAAAGATTCACCTTTCCAAGAAGTTTTTGAAAATATGATGATTAAAATGACACGTGAAGGGCTAGCATTAGACATGCAAGTAACCTTAACTGCTTCAAGAGCTAACGCAATGAAAACGCCAATGTACATTAATATGAAAACGCGTATCGCCATGTTTTTATATGATAAATCAGAGGTGTCGAACGTAGTAGGGCAACAAAAATTTGCGGTTAAAGATGTAGTGGGTCGAGCATTGTTAAGTAGTGATGACAATGTATCATTCCATATTGGCCAACCATTTAAACATGATGAGACTAAATCATATAATGATCAAATTAATGATGAAGTATCGGCGATGACAGAATTTTATAAAGGTGAAACACCAAATGATATTCCTATGATGCCAGATGAAATTAAATATGAAGATTACAGAGAATCATTAAGCTTACCAGATATAGTTGCCAATGGTGCTTTACCAATTGGATTAGATTATGAAGGTGTTACACTACAAAAAATTAAATTAACTGAACCAGCAATGATTTCATCAGAAAATCCGAGAGAAATTGCGCATATTGCCGAAATTATGATGAAAGAAATTGACATATTAAATGAAAAATATGCGATTTGTATCGCAGACTCAAGTGGAGAGTTTAAAGCTTATAGGCATCAAGTGGCTAACTTTGCCGAAGAAAGAGAAGACATTAAAGCGATTCATCAACTAATGATTGAAGACTTAAAACAAAGAGAAATGGACGGTCCATTTGAAAAAGATTCACTTTACATTATCAATGATTTTAAAACATATATTGATTGCACGTATATCCCGGAAGATGATGTTAAAAAGCTTATTACAAAAGGACCAGAACTTGGCTTGAACATTTTATTTGTCGGCATTCATAAAGAATTAATAGATGCTTATGATAAACAGATTGATGTTGCACGTAAAATGATTAACCAATTTAGTATAGGTATTCGTATTTCAGACCAACAATTCTTTAAATTTAGATTTATTCAACGAGAACCTGTTATTAAAGAAAACGAAGCGTATATGGTCGCGAATCAAGCTTATCAAAAGATTAGATGGTTTAAATAGTAATGAATTAAATAGGAGGGAGGTATGTTATGAATTTTAATGATATTGAAACAATGGTCAAGTCGAAATTTAAAGATATTAAAAAGCATGCTGAAGAGATTGCGCATGAAATTGAAGTTCGTTCTGGATATTTAAGAAAAGCTGAACAATATAAGCGATTAGAATTTAATTTAAGTATTGCACTAGATGATGTTGAAAGCACAGCAAAGGACGTACAAACTGCAAAATCTAGTGCTAATAAAGACAGTGTATCTGTTAAAGGAAAAGCGCCCAATACGTTATATATCGAAAAAAGAAATTTGATGAAACAAAAGCTTGAAATGTTGGGTGAAGATATCGATAAAAATAAAGAATCCCTCCAAAAAGCTAAGGGAATTGCTGGCGAAAAGGCAAGTGAATATTTTAATAAAGCAATGAATTAATATTGAGGTGAAGATATGGGTGGATATAAAGGGATTAAAGCAGATGGTGGCAAGGTGAATCAAGCGAAACAATTAGCGGCAAAAATAGCTAAAGATATTGAAGCATGTCAAAAGCAAACGCAACAGCTCGCTGAGTATATCGAAGGTAGTGATTGGGAAGGACAGTTCGCCAATAAGGTGAAAGATGTGTTACTTATTATGGCAAAGTTTCAAGAAGAATTAGTACAACCGATGGCTGACCATCAAAAAGCAATTGATAACTTAAGTCAAAATCTAGCGAAATACGATACATTATCAATTAAGCAAGGACTTGATAGGGTGAACCCATGATGAAAGATGTTAAGCGAATAGATTATTTTTCTTACGAAGAATTAACAATTTTAGGTGGTAGTAAATTGCCTCTCGTAAATTTTGAATTGTTTGATCCATCAAATTTTGAAGAAGCTAAAGTGGCTTTAATTGAAAAAGAATTAGTAACAGAGAATGACAAGTTAACTGATGCAGGTTTTAAAGTGGCTACATTAGTAAGAGAGTATATTAGCGCAATTGTAAATATTCGAATTAATGATATGTATTTTGCACCATTTAGCTATGAAAAAGATGAATATATTTTGTTAAGCCGGTTTAAAAATAATGGGTTTCAAATACGAATTATCAATAAAGACATTGCATGGTGGTCGATTGTACAATCATATCCTTTATTGATGAGACAAGAAAAATCCAATGATTGGGACTTTAAACAAATTGACGATGAAATATTGGAGAACTTAAATAATGAAAGTATCGATACGATTGGGCGTGTTTTAGAAATTGAAATCTACAATCATCAAGGTGACCCTCAACAAAGTTTATATAACATTTATGAACAAAATGATTTGTTACTCATTCGATACCCATTAAAAGATAAAGTGCTGAATGTTCATATTGGTGTCATTAATACATTTATACGAGAATTATTTGGATTCGATACTGATGAAAATCATATTAATAAAGCAGAGGAGTAATGACGTTGAGTGGAAAAATTAGTGTTAAAGCTGAAACGATTGCACATGTTGTAAAAGAATTGGAAAGCATTAGTCAAAAGTATGATGAAATAGCTCAAAACTTTGGAAAAATAGCGCAATTAAATTACTACAGTAGTGAAAAAGCTGCACATTCTATGGAAAATGGCTATAGTAGTGCTGCAACAGTCATTAGTGGTCTCAAAGGTCCATTGAGTACACTCGGTGGTGGCGTCATGAATTCAGCACAAAAGTTCTTTGAAGCAGATGAACATTGGGGTACGGAATTTGCCAAGCTTTACTATAATATTGAGGGATAGGTGCATGACATGACAAAAGATATTGAATATCTAACAGCTGATTATGACAATGAAAAGTCATCTATCCAAAGTGTAATAGATGCAATAGAGGGTCAAGACTTCTTAGATGTAGATACAACAATGGATGATGCGGTAAGCGATGTCAGTTCTTTAGACGAAGATGGCGCAATATCATTAACAAGTAGTGTAGTAGGTCCACAAGGATCTAAATTAATGGGGTATTATCAAAATGAGCTATATGATTATGCATCTCAATTAGATTCGAAAATGAAAGAAATTATTGACACGCCATTTATAGAAGATATAGATAAAGCATTCAAAGGTATAACGAATGTTAAATTGGAAAATATATTAATAAAAAATGGCGGTGGTCATGGTAGAGATACCTATGGGGCTTCTGGGAAAATTGCAAAGGGAGATGCCAAGAAAAGTGACAGCGATGTTTATAGCATCGATGAAATATTAAAATCGGATCAAGAATTTG
>NZ_JACYHC010000535.1:0-3624 GCF_017152085.1 Staphylococcus sp. EG-SA-2 | reverse complement strand
GTCCAGGATATGGTAGAACAACGTTCTTACACAACATTATTTTCGATGTTGCAAGACACCATCGTCCTGATCAAGCACACATGTACTTGTTCGATTTCGGTACCAATGGTTTGATGCCAGTCACAGACATACCACATGTCGCTGATTACTTTACAGTAGATCAAGAAGACAAGATTGCGAAGGCGATACGTATATTTAATGATGAAATCGATCGCCGTAAGAAGATTTTAAGTCAGTATCGTGTTACTAGTATTTCTGAATATCGAAAATTAACTGGTGAAACAATTCCGCATGTCTTTATTCTTATTGATAACTTTGACGCAGTAAAAGATTCACCTTTTCAAGAAGTTTTTGAAAATATGATGATTAAAATGACACGTGAAGGGCTAGCATTAGACATGCAAGTAACCTTAACTGCCTCAAGAGCTAACGCTATGAAAACACCAATGTACATTAATATGAAAACGCGTATCGCCATGTTTTTATATGATAAATCAGAAGTGTCGAACGTAGTAGGACAGCAAAAATTTGCGGTTAAAGATGTAGTGGGTCGAGCATTGTTAAGTAGCGATGACAACGTATCATTCCATATTGGCCAACCATTTAAACATGATGAGACCAAATCATATAATGATCAAATTAATGATGAAGTATCGGCGATGACAGAATTTTATAAAGGTGAAACACCAAGTGATATTCCTATGATGCCAGATGAAATTAAATATGAAGATTACAGAGAATCATTAAGCTTACCGGATATAGTTGCAAATGGTGCTTTACCAATTGGATTAGATTATGAAGGTGTTACACTACAAAAAATTAAATTAACTGAACCAGCAATGATTTCATCAGAAAATCCGAGAGAAATTGCGCATATTGCTGAAATTATGATGAAAGAAATTGACATATTAAATGAAAAATATGCGATTTGTATCGCAGATTCAAGTGGAGAGTTTAAAGCTTATAGACATCAAGTGGCTAACTTTGCCGAAGAAAGAGAAGACATTAAAGCGATTCATCAACTAATGATTGAAGACTTAAAACAAAGAGAAATGGACGGTCCGTTTGAAAAAGATTCACTTTACATTATCAATGATTTTAAAACATTTATTGATTGCACGTATATTCCGGAAGATGATGTTAAAAAACTTATTACAAAAGGACCAGAACTTGGCTTGAACATTTTATTTGTCGGTATTCATAAAGAATTAATAGATGCTTATGATAAACAGATTGATGTTGCACGTAAAATGATTAACCAATTTAGTATAGGTATTCGTATTTCAGACCAACAATTCTTTAAATTTAGATTTATTCAACGAGAACCTGTTATTAAAGAAAATGAAGCATATATGGTCGCAAACCAAGCTTATCAAAAGATTAGATGGTTTAAATAGCAATGAATTAAATAGGAGGGAGGTATGTTATGAATTTTAATGATATTGAAACAATGGTTAAGTCGAAATTTAAAGATATTAAAAAGCATGCTGAAGAGATTGCGCATGAAATTGAAGTTCGTTCTGGATATTTAAGAAAAGCTGAACAATATAAGCGATTAGAATTTAATTTGAGTTTTGCACTAGATGATATTGAAAGCACAGCAAAGGACGTACAAACTGCAAAAACTAGTGCTAATAAGGACAGTGTAACTGTTAAAGGAAAAGCGCCCAATACGTTATATATCGAAAAAAGAAATTTGATGAAACAAAAGCTTGAAATGTTGGGTGAAGATATCGATAAAAATAAAGAATCCCTCCAAAAAGCTAAGGAAATTGCTGGAGAAAAGGCAAGTGAATATTTTAATAAAGCAATGAATTAATATTGAGGTGAAGATATGGGTGGATATAAAGGTATTAAAGCAGATGGTGGCAAGGTTGATCAAGCAAAACAATTAGCGGCAAAAACAGCTAAAGATATTGAAGCATGTCAAAAGCAAACGCAACAGCTCGCTGAGTATATCGAAGGTAGTGATTGGGAAGGACAGTTCGCCAATAAGGTGAAAGATGTGTTACTCATTATGGCAAAGTTTCAAGAAGAATTAGTACAACCGATTGCTGACCATCAAAAAGCAATTGATAACTTAAGTCAAAATCTAGCGAAATACGATACATTATCAATTAAGCAAGGGCTTGATAGGGTGAACCCATGATGAAAGATGTTAAGCGAATAGATTATTTTTCTTACGAAGAATTAACAATTTTAGGTGGTAGTAAATTACCTCTCGTAAATTTTGAATTGTTTGATCCATCAAATTTTGAAGAAGCTAAAGCGGCTTTAATTGAAAAGGAATTAGTAACAGAGAATGACAAGTTAACTGATGCAGGTTTTAAAGTGGCTACATTAGTCAGAGAGTATATTAGCGCAATTGTAAATATTCGAATTAATGATATGTATTTTGCACCATTTAGCTATGAAAAAGATGAATATATTTTGTTAAGCCGGTTTAAAAATAATGGATTTCAAATACGAATTATAAATAAAGACATTGCATGGTGGTCGATTGTACAATCATATCCTTTATTAATGAGACAAGAAAAGTCCAATGATTGGGACTTTAAACAAATTGACGATGAAACATTGGAGAACTTAAATAATGAAAGTATCGATACGATTGGGCGTGTTTTAGAAATTGAAATATACAATCATCAAGGTGACCCTCAACAAAGTTTATATAACATTTATGAACAAAATGATTTGCTACTCATTCGATACCCATTAAAAGATAAAGTACTGAATGTTCATATTGGCGTCATTAATACATTTATACGAGAATTATTTGGATTCAATACTGATGAAAATCATATTAATAAAGCAGAGGAGTAATGACGTTGAGTGGAAAAATTAGTGTTAAAGCTGAAACGATTGCACATGTTGTAAAAGAATTGGAAAGCATTAGTCAAAAGTATGATGAAATAGCTCAAAACTTTGGAAAAATTGCGCAATTAAATTACTACAGTAGTGAAAAAGCTTCACATTCTATGGAAAACGGCTATAGTAGTGCTGCAACAGTCATTAGTGGTCTCAAAGGTCCATTGAGTACACTCGGTGGTGGTGTCATGAATTCAGCACAAAAGTTCTTTGAAGCAGATGAACATTGGGGTACGGAATTTGCCAAGCTTTACTATAATATTGAGGGATAGGTGCATGACATGACAAAAGATATTGAATATTTAACAGCTGATTATGACAATGAAAAGTCATCTATCCAAAGTGTAATAGATGCAATAGAGGGGCAAGACTTCTTAGATGTAGATACAACAATGGATGATGCGGTAAGCGATGTCAGTTCTTTAGACGAAGATGGCGCAATATCATTAACAAGTAGTGTAGTAGGTCCACAAGGATCTAAATTAATGGGCTATTATCAAAATGAGTTATATGATTATGCATCTCAATTAGATTCGAAAATGAAAGAAATTATTGACACGCCATTTATAGAAGATATAGATAAAGCATTCAAAGGTATAACGAATGTTAAATTGGAAAATATATTAATTAAAAATGGCGGTGGTCATGGTAGAGATACCTATGGGGCTTCTGGGAAAATTGCAAAGGGAGATGCCAAGAAAAGTGACAGCGATGTTTATAGCATCGATGAAATATTAAAATCGGATCAAGAATTTG
>NZ_JACYHC010000534.1:0-3625 GCF_017152085.1 Staphylococcus sp. EG-SA-2 | reverse complement strand
GGTTTTACTGTTCGTTCAAACATTTCATCATTTTGCATAATATTCATTTCCTCCGATAATAAAAAAATCTCTTTACATCAGTATATGTAAAGAGACAAAAAGTGTGACAAGTTGCTACAAGTCATTTTCGTCCATAGAAATTGACTTATAGTTGTCGAACATGAGGGTATTATTAGATAAACAAGCATATGAAAACTTATTTATCATTCAACTCCCCCACCTTTTTCAGTCTCTCGTACTGAATTAAAAGGGGTATTATTTAATTATAACTGCATTTCTTTGATCCATTTCTTCTAAATAGACACTTACCGTTTCCTCTTTAGAAGTAGGTATATTTTTACCAACAAAATCTGCTCGAATTGGTAACTCACGATGTCCTCGATCAACCAAAGCAGCTAAACCAATTTTAATAGGTCTAGCATTTAGCAAAATAGCATCAAGTGAAGCACGAACCGTTCGACCAGTATACAGCACATCATCAATAATGATGACTACTTTATCTGTAATATCTGTGTCGATGTCTATTGCGTCTTTTGTCGTAAGTGATGACATGTGCTCTATATCATCTCTAAAGTATGTAATATCAATTGTTCCAGTAGGTATACGTTGTTGCTCAATTTGATGAATTTTATCTTGTATACGATTCGCTAAATATTCACCTCTTGTTTTGATACCTAAAAGAATTAAATTATCAGTACCTTTGTTATACTCCAAAATTTCGTGAGCGATTCTCGTCACTGTACGTTGTATTGCGGCATCATCCATTATAATACGTTCAGACATATTCTCACCCTTTCAAAATTTAGAAACAAAAAACCTCATGTCTTTAATATCGACATGAGGTTTAGTATATACAATCAGCCTATTTACATAGAAGAATCGTAGTATTACTACTTATTCTTGCATATGTGAAAGTGTTATGATCATTTTAGTATATATCTATATTTTCATGTCTTTGACGTCTCTCTGGACGCTCAATTAAAGACTCTTTATGTTGTACTTAAACTGTTATAAGGATAATACTAATCAGGCGCTTTGTCAATCTATATTGAAAAATTAACCGATCTCAGTAAAAATGTTAACCTTAATCTATTTTATAATGTGTTTTCATTTTAAAAAAACGAAAACGATAAATACTTATAGTTTACATAATAATGTTATCGTAATTATAGCACAACACAATTATGCATCTCTTTTTCGAATTGTATCTAATAAATCTTCAAAGTCTTGTGGTAATTCAGCATGTCTTTCAATATATTCACCTGTTACTGGATGTTCGAATCCAATAAGTCCAGCATGTAGAGCTTGACCACCAATATCCAATGTCTTTTTCGGTCCATACTTTGGATCACCAACTAATGGGAAGCCAATATATTTCATGTGCACACGGATTTGATGCGTACGTCCTGTTTCAAGTTGACATTCAACAAGCGTATAATCTTTAAAATGTTCTAGTACGTTAAAATGTGTCACTGCTTCCTTACCATCATCAACAACAGCCATAGATTGACGATCATTTTTGTTTCTACCAATTGGCGCATCGATTGTACCGTAATCATGAGGAATATTCCCGTGAACTAAAGCGATATATTTTCTTTTAACAGATTTATCCATTAATTGTTCTACAAGCCCACGATGAGCAATATCATTTTTAGCAACCATTAATAAACCAGAAGTATCCATATCTATACGGTGAACAATACCTGGACGAATTTCTCCATTAATACCTGACAAATTTTTAATTTGATACATTAAACCATTAACTAATGTATTGGTATAATGCCCTGGTGATGGATGAACTACCATGCCTTTCGGTTTATATACAACTGCAACATCGTCATCTTCATAATAAATATCTAAATTTAAATTTTCAGGTAGAATATCAGTTTCAACCACTTCTTTTTCAGTGACAACTATATGATCATTAAGTTTCACTTTATAATTAGATTTAACAACTTTATCGTTTGCAACGACTAAACCTGCTTTAATCCAATCTTGTATCTGGTTACGAGACCAATCATTATTTAATTCAGGCAGCAACTTATCTACACGCATACCTGTTTGTTCTTTATCTGTAATGTTAAATTCATAAGTCTCCATTACTTAACCTCCTTCTCCTTTTTATTGGAAGTATCCTTTAATAAGGCAATAATAATTAATATTACACCAATTGTTAAACTTGAATCTGCGATATTAAATATTGGAAAATCATAACCAAAAATATTTGTATCAATAAAGTCAACAACTTCTCCTGTTAAAATTCTATCAATAAAGTTTCCAAGTGCACCTGCAAAAAGTAAACTAATAGCAACTTGCATAAACAAATTATATTGAGCATCTTTAATAAAGAAATATACTAAGGCTATTAATATAATAATGGTAATAATAAAGAAAAATGTCATTTTTCCACTCAATATTCCCCATGCAGCACCATTATTTCGATGTGATGTTATGTTTAAAAAGTGCGGTATCACTGCAAATGAATCTCCAATTTTCATTGTAGTAGCTATAATATATTTAGTAACTTGGTCAAATATAACGACAAATACTGCTATTAAAATGGAAGTGCCAATAAAATATTTTTTGTGCATTTTCGTTCCTCCAATCAATCGTCCATGAGACAACTCTTTATATTATAGCTTACACCTGCTAATAAAAAAAGTAAGCATATTACATTAAATCTAATGTTACTCACTCAATACTTGATAAACTACTATGTTTTGACATTAAAAATTAGGAAAGCAGGCTGGGATATTAAGTTCTTAGGCAATTTAAAAAAGCAGTTTTCTATTAATTATTTGATAGAAATCAGCTTTTTTGATATGTATTTTATAATGTACAGCTCGTTGAGCTGCTATTTTCCTTATATTAAGTGCCATTAATACAAAACCTAGCTCTCGTTTAACTTTATTTATTCCTCGAACTGACATTCGAGTGAAACCCAAAATAGCCTTCATAAATCCAAAAACAGGCTCTACATCAATTTTTCTTTGACTATAGATTTTTTCGTTTCTGGTTCAGAAAGCTTTTGATTAATTTGGGCTTTAAAGTATTCCCAATTATAATTCTTCATAATTTTCTTATTGGATTTCGAATTTGGCTTCATGCATTGATGTCTCAAAGAACATGATGAACAGTCATCACATTCATATAGCTTGAAGTCACGTTTAAAACTATATCTATCATTACGGTATGCATATCTTTTAAAACCTATTCTTTTGTTATTAGGACATATAAATTCATCGAATTCGCTATCAGATATCGTTTCAACAATTTCATTAACATATCGCGTATTATCATTTTGAGGAATTCTAACAGAAGTTTCTATTGGTAGTGTAAGTTGGGTCATGTTATAATTTTTATACATAAGGCACCTCGTTAATTTAGTTTAGTAGTATTTATTAAATTATACGAAGGGATCCAACACAGAAAATTTATTTTATTGAATTTTACATTTATGTGCAAGTTGGGCAAAGTGTCTTATTTTTTTAAAGTATTTCAAAGTAAAATTACACGTTAATACGTAGTATTAATGGCGAGACTCCTGAGGGAGCAGTGCCAGTCGAAGACCGAGGCTGAGACGGCACCCTAGGAAAGCGAAGCCATTCAATACGAAGTATTGTAT
>NZ_JACYHC010000533.1:0-3637 GCF_017152085.1 Staphylococcus sp. EG-SA-2 | reverse complement strand
TATCTTTATTTTCAAAATTTCTTGAAGTATAATCATCTTGTCTCCAGAATATAAAACCAATTAATACCATAATTAAAACAACAGCACTTATAATATATAACTTCCATTGAGTTAAAAAATCTTTATAGCGTAATAAAAATTGATACAATAAAACCACTCCTCAACTTTATACACGTCTGAGCGAGTGGTTTTACTTTTATTTTTTCGCAATGAAAAACAATCTTTCTGCATCTTCATTATGTTCATCTATATTAAAATCAGTAAATGTTTCAACATGTTTAAAACCAACTTGAGCTAACCAAGACAAATATGTCTTTTCATCAAATGTTCTCTGAAAATGAGACTCATCAAATCTTGAATATGTTTCATCTTCATGTCGAATGAAAAATGTCATATCATGATAAACACTTAAAGGTAAATCTCCTTGCACAGCATCCCATGCTAAAAAAATGTCCCCTTTATCATCAATATAACTTTGATTATTAAACAAAGTCATCATTTTATAAACAGTATGTACATCAAAAATAAATACACCTGAATCAGTCAGATGATGATAAACATTGATGAATGTTTCAATCACTGCAGTTTCATCTTGCAAATAATTTAGAGAGTCACAAAAAATAGTGATGATATCAAATTGTTGTTGCAAATCAAAAGATGTCATATCTCCTTCAAGCCAATTTACATTTGCTGATTTTTGAGCTGCAACAGTCAACATATCAACACTTAAATCCATACCAGTAACATTACCTAAAGCTTCTAATTGAACTGTTAAACTACCAGTACCGCATCCAATATCTAAAATATTTGATTCATCTTTGCAGTGATTTTTTACAATTTCAAACCATTTTTCATATGGTTGATCTTGAGTCAATTGATCGTACACTAGGCTCATTTCTGCATATTGCGACATAATTAATACGCAACCTGACCATATGATTCTAATGGTGCATCTTGATATAACTTTTCAATATTATAATAATTTCTTTCGTCTTTATGGAAAACATGTACCACAACATCAGCTAAGTCAATTAATATCCAACGCGCTTCATTGTATCCTTCCATACGTTTTACTTCTATATTTTGTTCATTGGCTACTTCTTTCACCGCTCTAGCAATCGCTTGAACTTGTCGTTCATTATTTCCGTGCGTTACAACAAAATAATCTGTCATATCGCTGATACCTTTCATTTCTAAAGAAATCGTATCTTCGCCTTTTTTATTGTCAATTGCATCCACAGCAATTGCTAATAATTCTTGTGAATTCATTTAATCATCCTTTATTCTTTCGTCACTATAGTTATAATAATTTAAACAGTCAATCGTCTTATTATATACCGTAATATCTTTCTGTATTAAAAATAGTACTGTGCGTTTAGAAATTTCATAAATTGTCTTATCTAAACTACCTTGATTGTATGCCATATCTCGAATATCATCAACTCCTGGGATTGTTCTTCCAGGTTCGATGTAATCAGCAATAAAAATCAGTTTTTCAGTTTTTGTCATTTGTTGACGTCCAGTAGTATGGTATTTGATAGCCATTAATACTTCCTCATCATTGATACCATATTCATGTTCCATGATTGCTGCACACACAGGGCCATGCAATATTTCACTACCATAACTCAGTAGATCATTACCTAATTCGTATTGTCGAACAATTTGATACATTTTACCTAAATCATCATATTTACAGAAATCATGTAATACACCTGCTAATTCTACTTTACTAGTGTCTCCATCATAAATTTCTGCCAATTTAATCGCTGTTTCTGCAACTCTTAAAGAATGATTATAACGTTTCTCTGGCAGTTTCTCTTTTGCAAGCCGTTTTGCTTTTTCAATGTTCATATAATCCTTCCCCCTTAATATAGTTTTCAACGGATTTAGGAACAAGAACTTGGATAGATTTCCCTTCACTAACTCTTTGTCGAATCATTGTCGAACTTATATCTACCCTAGGTATCTGAATTGCAATCATAGCATTTTCAACATTTTGACTATTTTTGTCTCGATTTACAACTACAAAAGTAACCATTTCTTTTAAGTATTCAATTTGATACCATTTCTCTAGTTGGTTATACTGATCCGTCCCAATAACAAAGTACAACTCACTGTCTTTGTGTTGCTCCTTGAATGCCTTGATCGTGTCATAGGTATAACTCTGACCACCACGTTTAATTTCATCGTCGCAAATATCTCCAAAACCAAGCTCGTCGATAATCATCTGTATCATTGTTAATCTGTGCTGAACATCTATAAAATTATTGTGCTTTTTCAATGGAGACATAAAACTAGGTAAAAAATAAAATTCATCTGGCTGTAATTCATGAAATACTTCGCTAGCTACTATCATATGTGCAGTATGGATAGGGTTAAACTGACCGCCGTAAAGTACTATCTTTTTCATTATTATGGCAATTCAATTTCTTTATTTTCTTTAGATTCTCTATAAATCACTATCATAGATCCAATCACTTGCACTAATTCACTACGCGTAGCTTCGCTTAATGTTTCAGCTAATTCTTTTTTATCATCAAAGTTATTTTGTAGTACATGTACTTTAATCAATTCTCTGTTTTCTAACGTATCATCTATTTGTTTAATCATATTTTCATTGATACCGCCTTTTCCAATTTGAAAAATCGGATCAATATTGTGTGCTAAACTTCTTAAGTATCTTTTTTGTTTGCCAGTAAGCATATGTTATTCTCCTTTTAATTGTTGTAAAACTGCTGTTTTCATAGAATTAATATCAGCATCTTTATTAGTCCAAATTTTAAAGCTTTCCGCACCTTGGTAAACAAACATATCTAAGCCATTATAAATATGGTTTCCCTTGCGCTCTGCTTCCTCTAAAATAGGTGTTTTATACGGTATATAAACAATATCACTCATTAAAGTATTGGGAGAAAGATGTTTTAAATTAATAATACTTTCGTTATTTCCAGCCATACCCGCTGGTGTTGTATTAATAACGATATCGAATTCAGCTAAATACTTTTCAGCATCTGCCAATGAAATTTGGTTTATATTTAAATTCCAAGATTCAAAACGAGCCATCGTTCTATTCGCAACAGTTAATTTGGGCTTTACAAATTTTGCTAATTCATAAGCAATACCTTTACTTGCACCACCTGCGCCCAAAATTAAAATGTATGCATTTTCTAAATCTGGATAAACGCTGTGCAATCCTTTAACATAACCAATACCATCTGTATTATACCCTATCCACTTGCCATCTTTTATCAAAACAGTGTTAACTGCACCTGCATTAATCGCTTGTTCATCAACATAATCTAAATACGGTATGATACGTTCTTTATGAGGAATTGTGATATTAAAGCCATCTAATTCTTTTTTCGAAATAATTTCTTTAATTAAATGAAAATCTTCAATTGGAATATTTAAAGCTTCATAAGTATCATCTAATCCTAAAGAATTAAAATTTGCTCTATGCATAACGGGCGACAAGGAATGTGAAATAGGATTTCCGATAACTGCAAATTTCATTTTTTAAATCACCTTATAAAATAGAATTTCTTAATACAACATCAACATTTTTAGGAACACGAACGATTACTTTAGCTCCTGGTCCTATAGTTATAAAGCCTAGACCAGAGATCATAACATC
>NZ_JACYHC010000532.1:0-18892 GCF_017152085.1 Staphylococcus sp. EG-SA-2 | reverse complement strand
TTTTAGAACCTTACTTTAAAAAGTAAACGCTGTGAAGTTAGATAGATGAGTTTATATGAAATATAAAAAATAATTTACTATTTTCTTTTAGTATGTGGACTTATATAATAAATAGAAGCATATAAAGTAAAAAACAGTTGGATGCTACCGCGCAACTGCATAAAAGCCTCTAATCGCTAAAGGTGAAGAGGAACGCAGTTGGATATTAAGGCACAACTGCATAAAAGCCTCTAATCACTAAAGGTGAAGAGGAACGCAGTTGGCTTGCTTGCGCACAACTGCATAAAAGCCTCTAATCGCTAAAGGTGAAGAGGAACGCAGTTGGCTTGCTTGCGCACAACTGCATAAAAGCCTCTAATCGCTAAAGCTCAAGAGGCTTTAAAAAGGAGATGTGATAGTGTGAAGAAATCGTTAATTGCTTTTATTTTGATTTTTATGCTTGTCCTGAGTGGCTGTGGTATGAAAGATAATGATAAACAAGGTAGCAATGATAATGGCTCGTCTAAATCGCCGTACCATAGAATTGTTTCGTTAATGCCTAGTAATACTGAAATTTTATATGAATTAGGATTAGGTAAATACATAGTTGGTGTTTCAACGGTTGATGATTATCCAAAAGATGTGAAAGAGGGTAAGAAACAATTTGATGCTTTGAATCTAAATAAAGAGGAACTTTTAAAGGAAAAGCCAGATCTAATTCTTGCGCATGAGTCGCAAAAGGCAACTGCTAATAAAGTATTGTCATCATTAGAGAAACAAGGCATCAAAGTAGTGTATGTTAAAGATGCACAATCAATTGATGAAACATACAACACATTTAAGCAAATTGGGAAATTAACGCATCATGATAAGCAGGCTGAACAACTTGTTGAGGAAACTAAAGATAATATCGATAAAGTCATAGATTCAATTCCTGCTCATCATAAAAAATAAAAAGTATTTATTGAGGTTTCATCAAAGCCTGAAATATATACAGCAGGGAAGCATACATTTTTTAATGATATGTTAGAAAAATTAGAAGCCCAAAATGTTTATAGTGACATTAATGGTTGGAACCCTGTAACGAAGGAAAGTATTATTAAAAAGAACCCAGATATATTAATTTCGACGGAAGCTAAGACAAGATCAGATTATATGGATATCATCAAAAAAAGGGGTGGATTCAATAAAATTAATGCTGTCAAGAATACACGTATTGAAGTTGTAAATGGTGATGAAGTATCAAGACCAGGTCCACGTATTGATGAAGGATTAAAAGAATTAAGAGATGCAATTTATAGAAAATAAACCATTCTAATTATGCCCCTTATTGCTACATGTAAAAAAATACATGTTTGAGATAAGGGGTTTTTAAAATATATTTAGTGAATGATAGCAACGCGAGTATGTGATTGCTATAATGAATGTAATTATCGATGAAAGAAAAGAGAATGCTATGACATTTAATAAAGTATTATTGAGCTGGATAGTCATATTGATTATAACAACTAGCATATATCTATTTTGGCAGTTGGGGGATATCAATGATGTATTTAACCAGTCTATTTTAATCAATGTTAGATTACCGAGATTATTAGAAGCATTGTTGACAGGTATGATATTAACAGTTGCAGGTCTTATATTTCAAACAGTTTTAAATAATGCATTGGCAGATAGCTTTACATTAGGATTGGCAAGCGGTGCTACATTTGGTTCAGGATTAGCATTATTTTTAGGTTTAACAACGTTATGGATTCCTGTATTTTCAATAACATTTAGTTTGATAACATTAATAACTGTATTAGTCATTACGTCGGTATTGAGCCAAGGCTATCCAGTTAGAATCTTAATATTAAGTGGTTTAATGATTGGTGCATTATTCAATTCACTTCTATATTTTTTGATTTTATTAAAACCTCGCAAATTAAATACAATTGCCAATTATTTGTTTGGTGGCTTTGGTGATGCAGAATACTCAAATGTATCCATAATAGCAATCACATTTATCATTGCACTGTTTGGTATATTTATCATTCTTAATCAACTAAAGTTATTGCAATTAGGAGAACTAAAAAGTCAGTCACTAGGCTTAAATGTTCAATTGATTACATATATCGCGTTATGTATAGCTTCTATGATAACGGCGATAAATGTCGCATATGTTGGCATCATTGGATTCATTGGTATGGTGATACCACAACTCATTAGAAAATGGCAGTGGAAACAATCATTAGGAAGACAATTGGCTTTGAATATTGTAATTGGAGGACAAATAATGGTTATGGCAGATTTTATTGGTAGCCATATACTGTCACCAGTACAAATACCGGCAAGCATTATTATTGCATTAATTGGTATACCAGTGTTATTTTACATGCTAATATCTCAGTCGAAACGGTTACACTAGCACATGACATTTGCTAAAATAAAAATAACTATAAACATAAAGAGGGCATAAGCGATGGATTTGAATCAAATTAAAGCAGTTGTATTTGATTTAGAAGGTACGTTGTTGGACAGAGTTAAATCTCGAGAGAAATTTATCGAAGAGCAATATGAACGATTTCATGACTACTTAATTCATGTTCAACTGGCAGATTTTAAAAAAGCATTTATTGAGCTAGATGACGATGAAGATAATGATAAACCTGATTTATATAAAGAAATCATTAAACGTTTCCATGTAGATAGGTTAACTTGGAAAGACTTATTTAATGATTTTGAAATGCATTTTTATCGTTATGTATTTCCTTATTACGATACTTTGTATACACTAGAAAAGCTATCGCAAAAAGGCTTTCAAATTGGTGTTATCGCAAATGGTAAATCTAAGATTAAACAATTTCGATTACATTCACTTGGTTTGATGCATGTTATTAATTATTTATCAACATCAGAAACAGTTGGTTTTCGTAAACCACATCCTAAAATTTTTGAAGATATGATTGATCAACTAGGGGTATTACCTGAGCAAATTATGTATGTTGGCGATGATGCGTTAAATGATGTAGCTCCAGCACGAGCTATGGGCATGGTTAGTGTATGGTATAAACAAGAAGATGCTGAAATTGAACCACTCGAAGAAGAAGTTGATTTTACAATTACAACAGTGGAAGAATTATTAACCATTTTACCAATAAAAAATGATAATAAAGGAGAAAATTATGGATCTATTTACTAGAAAAGATGGAACATCGATACATTACAGTACATTAGGTGAAGGCTATCCTATCGTATTGATTCATACTGTACTTGATAATTATTCTGTGTTTAATAAATTAGCAGCACAATTAGCAAAATCATTTCAAGTTGTGTTAATTGATTTACGTGGACATGGCTATTCTGATAAACCTCGTCACATTGAAATAAAAGATTTTTCTGATGACATTGTTGAATTACTTAAATATTTATACATTGAAGAAGTTGCATTTGTATGCCATGAAATGGGTGGAATCATTGGTGCGGATATTTCAGTACGTTATCCTGAATTTACATCATCACTTATGTTGGTAAATCCAACATCTATTGAAGGTGAATTACCGGAAGAACGTTTATTTAGAAAATATGCCCATATTATTCGAAACTGGGATCCTGAAAAACAAGATAAATTTTTAAATAAGCGTAAGTATTATCGTCCGAGAAAAATGAATCGATTCCTTAAACATGTCGTAGATACAAATGAAATATCAACTAAAGAAGAAATTCAAGCAGTTAAAGAGGTATTCAAAAACGCTGATATTTCTCAAACTTATAGAAATGTCGTAGTACCGACAAAAATTATTGCAGGAGAATTCGGTGAAAGAACAACAAGATTGGAAGCTAAAGAAGTAGCTGATTTAATCCAAAATGCGGACTTTGAAGTATATCAAGAATCAAGTGCATTCCCATTTGTTGAAGAGCAAGAAAGATTCGTCGAAGATACAGCTTCATTTATCAACAAACATCACGATGAAAAGCATGTTTAATTTTTAGTGATAAGTGAAATATAAAAGTAGTAATTATTATTTGTAATATAATTGTAATATGACTGTTGTTTTAGAAATGATTGTTGTATAATGGTTGTGAGCACAAGACGATATAAATAAAAGGAGAGAGTGCTTATGAAAAAGCTACTAACGGCAAGTATAATTGCATGTTCTGTTGTAATGGGAGTAGGCTTAGTGAACACTAGTGCCGAAGCAGCAAGTGGCAACTCTATTGATACTGTTAAACAATTAATTAAGGGTGATCAGTCATTAGAAAATGTGAAAATTGGCGAATCTATTAAAGATGTTTTAACTAAGTACAAAAATCCTATGTATTCTTACAATGAAGATGGAACTGAACATTATTACGAATTCCATACTAAAAAAGGTATGTTATTAGTAACTACTGATGGTAAGAAAAACAATGGTAAAGTAACTCATATTTCAATGATGTATAATGATGCTAATGGTCCAACATATCAAGCTGTTAAAAATTATGTTGGCAAAGCAGTAACACATACGGAATATAGCAAAGTTGCTGGTAATTTTGGATATATTGAAAAAGGCAAAACGACTTATCAATTTGCCTCAGCACCAAAAGATAAAAACATAAAATTATATCGTATTGATTTGGAAAAATAATAATTAAATTAATCGTGCTTAACCGACAAGTTAAATCGCAATACTTGTCGGTTATTTTATTACATGGCATAATACAGTGAATATTAATTTTTATGATTTGCGAAGGGGAAATTAAACCAATACAATAAATAAAGATGTTTCATTTTAAAGGAGTACTACCAATGCGTATTAACGATAAAATTTTACTAGAAAATATAGAAGATTACTTTAATCATAAAGGTTTATCACCGCATTTGATTGATGATATTAAAGAGAAAGTAATTACTGATATAAAAAATTCTGAAAAGAAAGATCAAGATTATATTGAATATAAAAGAAAATCTCCAGCACAAATCATATTAATGATTCAAAGGAATTTATTTGCTTTACAAATGAATCCAGTTATTTTCTTTATTATAAACTTCATTCTCATATCCTATTTATATGATAAACAGTATGTTCAGTTTCAAGCTATTACTGGAATGAGTCTATTTTATTGTTTAGTGATTTTTCCAATGACTATTGTTGTATACCTAAGGGTGTCACAAAAGAATTACTTGCGTAGTAATAAAATAGAAATGATTATGGGTACAATTATCGCTATCATATCCTTGTTATTAATTATATTACAAGCATTTAATATTACTTGGGGCGTTATACCAATTACAAATTTTGGACATCAATTTTTCTTTTTCATTGGTATTATTTTAGTAATTGCCGGCATATTTTATAAGCGACTTGAGTTTTCGGGAATCGGCTTATTATTTTGTCAAAAAACCGTCGATGCAATGATTCATAATCCACAATCAGCCCAGATTTTTTCATTAATTATATGGATATTATTAGTAGTTCTAGTTATATATTTCACAATTAGATTATCTTCACGTACAAGATTATAAATATGATAAAACTATTCACTTGATTAATTGTATTAATTGAGATGAATAGTTTTTTTATTGTTGGAATAACTTTTGGTAATTTATAAATAATTTAAAAAAATTGTTTATAAAATGGAAGCGTATATAGAATGAAGGTTGGGTATATAGTTTATTGAGGGAGGTGTCACAATGAATAAAGTCACAATTAATCCTCAAATCCAATTAACTTATCAAATTGAAGGTAAAGGGGATCCTATAATATTACTTCATGGATTGGATGGTAATTTAGCTGGATTTGAAGATTTGCAACATCAACTAGCATCATCATATAAAGTACTTACTTACGATTTAAGAGGTCATGGCAAGTCTTCTAAAAGTGAATCATACGATTTAAACGATCACGTTGAGGATTTAAAAATTCTAATGGAGAAGTTAAATATTCATGAGGCACATATTCTAGGACATGATTTAGGTGGGGTAGTTGCTAAGTTATTTACAGATAAATATGCTTATCGTGTAAAATCATTAACTACCATTGCATCGAAGAAAGATGACTTAATACACAGCTTTACTCAATTGTTAATACAATATCAAGATGATATAGCGGGTTTTAATAAGTCTGAAGCGTATATTCTTTTATTTTCTAAATTGTTTAGAAATCAAGAGAAGACGATGAAATGGTATCAAAAACAAAGAATATATAGCATTAAGTCTGAGGATGATAGTGCGGTGGCAATTCGTTCATTAATTTTGCATAAAGATGAACCTATGTATTTAAAAAAACGTACATGTGTACCTACTTTGTTAATTAATGGGGAACATGATCCTTTGATTAAAGATAAGAATCATTTTAAATTGGAAGCGCATTTTTTAAATGTTACGAAAAAAATCTTCGAACATTCAGGACATGCACCGCATATTGAAGAACCAGAAGCATTTATGAATTATTATTTAAATTTTTTAAAAAGCGTATCATAATATGTGATATATAAACCTAGGGCATAAAGTCCTTAGGCAATGTGAAAAAGCTGATTACTATTCATTATTTGATAGAAATCAGCTTTTTTTGAAATGTATTTGATATATACTGCTCGTTATGCGGCTATCTTCCTTATATTAAGTGCCATTAGTGCAAAACCTCTTAACAATTAGGTAAAAAAAGACATAAAAAAAGGAAGTTTAATAGAATGTATCATCTATCAAACTTCACCAAATTGCGCTAAACAAAATTATAGTTCAATTTCGTTGTTTGCTTCAGTGATTCGTTTATTTACTCGACTCAATAATGATTCGATTTTTTTACGTTGTTGTGCATTAACAAGAATTAATACAGTTCTTTCATCATGCTCATTACGTTTTTTATCGAAGTAATCTTCTTGAGATAAAATTTTAACTGCTTTAACAACTTGTGGTTGTTTGTAGTTTAAATGATTAATAATATCTTTAAGATAGTATTCTTTCTCTTTGTTTTCGCTGATGTATGTCAATACAGCGAATTCTTCAAAGCTAATTGAAAATTCCTTTTTAATTAAACTTTTTAATTTGTCAGCATAAGTGACCATTGATAACAACTCAAAGCAATCATTGATTTTTGTAATTGCCATGTTTAAAACCTCCCTATTTGATGCATCTTGCTCGATACATTTGCCCGATAATATATTGATATCTAATCTTTATTTATTATAGATATGTTAGTCATAATTTTGCATTAAATAAGTTTTATTAAATATATTTAATGCTCTATTATTTAGTTAATTATAACTAATTAAAAATGAGAAGTAAACAAAAAAGTGTTTATAAAACAAATTATTCATTAGACACAGTGATTGTATTTCTGGGTTAGCATTTGGTTTAGTCAAAAATATCAGCATTTTTTATAATTTACCTTAATTTAATCGCCAATACAAGGTAATTTATTTAATGAAACGATTTAGCGCAATTAAATGTTTCGATATTCAATGTGTGTCTAAAGAGATTCTTTGTTATAGCTTAACTCTTCCAAGTTAACTTCTTCTACTATTTATACCCATTTTTCAGAATTTTATCACTAAAAATGAAAAATTTTTATAATTTTTTTAATTTAGTAATTCTCAGTGCAGTTTTAATGATAAGAAAAACACATTAATTTAGTGATTAAAACCAATCTATAGCACGTTAAAGTGTATATACGTTATTCCGATTGATAACGGGTAACAAATAATAGAAAGTACGATAATTGATCATGCATTAAAGCACTTTTATTTTTCAAACTCGACTCAATGAATTATAAAAAGTTGTGCATTTTGACTTATTTTTAATTAATTGAATAACCAACTATGAAATATTAGCACGAATAACATAATTTTTGCTATTAATTTGGTGTAAATTATTAAAAAATAACATTAATTTAGGTCTTAAGAATGAGTTGACTATCGAATTTGCTAAATTAAAATTTGTTGTGTCAAAGTATACTACCCAAATCAACGCTTTTCTAAAGATTTTTAGACCACAAAAAAATAGCTTATCACTTTTAAAAATAATTACAAGTTAAAATGATAAGCTAAAAGTTAATTTAAAATAATCTTAAAAGTATAATGCCTGTCAAAATACATAATAGACCAATAGTTTTTCTGGATGTCATTGCTATTTTAGGTGAACCAAATAATCCAAAGTGATCTATCAATATGCCCATTAGAATCTGGCCAAACATCCCAATAAGTGTTGTTAATGCTGCACCCATATGAGGCATTAAGATAATGTTAGCTGTTACAAAAGCCATACCAAGTATACCGCCAGTAAAATAGATAGGCTTTAATTTACCGAATTTTAAATGACTTGTTTTTAGTTTTAAAGAACGATTAAAAATAGCGGTTAAAATCAATAGCGTTATTGACCCAATTGTAAATGATACTAATGATGCAAAGGCTGGTGAATGAGTATGACTTGCTAAAGCACTATTAATTGTCGTTTGAATAGGTGGAAAGAAACCAAAAATAAATCCTAAGAGAAGCCAAAACAGTAAATACTTTTGATCAGTTAGTAATAAATTATTCTTGTTAAATTGATTCATTATGACGATGCCGACAATGAGTAACAATACTCCAATTGCTTTAATTAAATTAAAATCATGAATTGTAGCGCCAAATAAGCCAAATGTATCAATAATGACACCCATAATAATTTGACCCGCAACTGTTGCAATTACAGTTAATGTTGCACCTAATTTTGGCAATAACAATAAATTGCCAGTTAAAAAGCTAACCCCAAGCAAACCACCGACTACCCATGTGTAGTTAAATGATTGATTATTGTAAAAGTGAATAGTAAATACTTCTGGATTGATAATGATATTTAAAATAATTAAACAAATTGTTCCAACTGAAAATGAAATGAATGAAGTATAGAAAGGCGATTTAGTATACAGTGATAGTCTTGAATTGACAGATGTTTGGATAGGAATAAGCATTCCAACTAGGACACCAATGATATAGAAAAGAAGCATATGAATAAAGTCTCACTTTCCAAAGTTAATAATAAAATCATATGAATACATTATCATTATAGAGAAAATATACAACTCATTTACAATAATGTTGAAAAAAACAGGACATTATCATAACAAAATCACCCTAGACAATCATGATGAAAGTCTAGGGTGTTAGTATTTATACTAAATTAATTGCGCTTTCTTTATATCTATTTCTTATCTTCAAATAAAACAGTTGTTGTTTTATCAATAATTTGAGCAGAATGTACTTTGGTGATAGTACCACTATTTGACTTTATAATATTTAAATCTACTAATGCATTCATACTATCACGTGCAACTTGCTCGGTCACTACGTTGTTTAATTGTGGTAATTGCAGTTTTACAGGCTTGTCTAGTGAAGATTTAAAACTTAATTCAAGTGTTTTAGTCATGAATATGTCCTCCTGATTAAATTGATAAAGATTTGATGAGTTCGATATTGTTATATGTTTCTCCAGTAAGTCGCTCAATAAGTTTGCTGAATGTTTTAATTTGGTCGTTTGATGCATCAGGGTTAATGTTAGCGAATCGACGCTTAAATTCTGTTTGTTTGCCGTTAGCGTCTACTTTAGTAAATGATAATACAATAGTGATGTGGTTTATTTTACTCATATTTTAAAACCTCCTTTCACACTATATATCGAAATAAAATAATAAAATGGCTAATTTTATTTTCTATGTTTAAAATCTATAAAAAAGGCAATAGATATATGTAACTAAAATATAAAATAGCTATGATTAAGACACTTAAAGCAAGGGGAGGTTGAGTAATGAATAAAGTAGAAGCGATTAAATTTAATGATGATATTGTTAAAATGTATGAAGCGCTCAAGATAAAATCTGAACGTGACTATTTATTCTTTAAGTTAGCTATACATAGTGGATTGAAAGTATCGGAATTATTAACAATTACAGTCTCTCAAGTTAAGAGACTAATTGAAAAGTGTACGTTATCAGAAATGTGTAAAGCACATTTTCATTCGTTGATTAAAATTAGGTTACCAGAAACATTATCGAAAGAACTACTTCAATATATAGAGGACAGGAGTCTTTCGAATGAAGACGTTCTTTTTCAATCACTACGAACAAATCAAGTATTATCTAGACAGCAAGCATATCGAATAATTCACCAAGCATCAATTGAAGCTGGTATAGATAATGTAGGACTAACGACATTGCGTAAGACATTTGCATATCATGCTTATCAAAAAGGTATACCTATACCAGTCATTCAAAAGTATTTAGGGCATCAATCTGCTATTGAAACACTAAATTTTATCGGTTTAGAAAATGAGTGTGAACATAGTATTTATATTTCATTACAATTATAGAAACAAAGGAGGCTAATAATGAGTTTGGTTTATTTATTAATTGCTATACTTGTGATTATGGCGATGATACTTCTAATGTCTAAACGTAGAGCATTGGCTAAATATGCCGGGTACATAGCGTTGGTTGCACCTGTAATTTCATCTATCTATTTTTTGATTCAAATACCATCAGTAGCTAAACTGCAATATCTTTCTACCTCTATTCCATGGATTAAGACATTAGATATTAATTTAGATTTACGTTTAGATGGTTTAAGTTTAATGTTTTCTCTTATTATTTCACTTATTGGAATTGCAGTATTCTTCTATGCAACTCAATATTTATCCTCTCGAAAAGACAATTTACCAAGGTTTTATTTTTATTTAACGTTATTTATGTTCAGTATGATTGGTATTGTATTATCAGACAATACGATATTGATGTACATTTTTTGGGAATTAACGAGTGTATCATCATTTTTATTGATTTCATATTGGTATAACAATGGTGACAGTCAATTTGGTGCGATTCAATCATTTATGATTACAGTATTTGGTGGATTGGCGTTATTAGTTGGTTTTATTATGCTGTATATCATGACAGGAACGAATAATATCACTGACATATTAGGACAAGCAGATCATATTAAGAATCATGGATTGTTTATCCCTATGATTTTTATGTTTTTATTAGGTGCATTTACAAAATCAGCACAATTTCCATTTCATATTTGGCTACCTAGAGCAATGGCTGCACCTACACCTGTAAGTGCTTATTTACATTCAGCCACGATGGTAAAAGCTGGTATCTTTTTATTACTTCGATTTACACCATTATTAGGTCTTAGCAATATGTACATATATATCGTCACGTTTGTTGGTTTAATAACAATGTTATTTGGTTCAATCACAGCTTTAAAACAATGGGATTTAAAAGGAATCCTAGCATATTCAACAATCAGTCAACTAGGAATGATTATGGCAATGGTCGGTATCGGTGGTGGATATGCTCAACACCAACAAGACGCAATAGCATCTATTTATGTATTTGTATTATTTGGTGCGCTATTTCATCTAATGAATCATGCCATCTTTAAATGTGCGCTTTTCATGGGAGTAGGTATTTTAGATCATGAAGCAGGTTCAAGGGATATACGAATTTTAAGTGGAATGCGTCAACTATTTCCTAAAATGAATCTAGTCATGACGATAGCGGCTCTATCTATGGCTGGAGTACCATTTTTAAATGGATTTTTAAGTAAAGAAATGTTTTTAGATGCATTAACACAAACTGGACAATTATCCCAATTTAGTTTGATTTCAATGATAGCTATCGTGTTTGTTGGTGTTATTGCTAGTATTTTTACATTCACATATGCACTTTACATGGTTAAAGAAGTATTTTGGACTAAATATGATTCTAAAGTGTTTACTAAAAAAAATATCCACGAACCATGGTTGTTTAGTTTACCCTCTCTTATATTAATGGTGCTAGTACCTGTAATCTTTTTTGTGCCAAATATATTTGGGAAGGGGATTATCGTTCCAGCATTAAGAGGTGTATCAGGTGGTAATCATCAAATTGATCCATTGGCACCACATGTTTCGCAATGGCATGGATTTAACATACCGCTTCTTTTAACCATCATCATTATTTTATTGGGTAGTGTACTAGCAATCAAAGTAGATTGGAAAAAAGTGTTCACAGGTAAAATTAGACAGATTTCAGTTTCAAAAGGGTATGAGATGGTATATCGACATTTTGAAAAGTTTGCTACGAAGCGATTTAAACGTGTTATGCAAGATCGTTTAAACCAATACATTATTATGACCTTAGGCATATTTATGATTATCATTGGATATGGTTATATTCGAATTGGACTTCCTAAAGTACATCAGTTACATGTTTCTGAATTTGGGGCATTAGAAATTATATTAGCAATCGTAACTGTCACAATTGGTATTTCTTTAATTTTTATACGTCAACGACTGACAATGGTCATTTTAAATGGAGTCATCGGATTTGTTGTGACCTTATTCTTTATAGCAATGAAAGCCCCTGATTTAGCATTGACTCAGCTAGTAGTTGAAACAATAACGACGATACTATTTATTGTCAGTTTTTCAAGATTACCAAACGTACCAAGATCTAACGCTAACAAAAAAAGAGAAATAATTAAAATTTCTGTATCACTCTTGATGGCACTTATTGTTGTATCATTAATTTTTATTACACAACAAACAGATGGTTTATCATCAATATCAGACTTTTATTTAAAAGCTGACAAACTAACAGGTGGTAAAAATATTGTAAATGCGATACTTGGTGACTTTAGAGCATTAGATACATTATTTGAAGGATTAGTGTTAATTATTACTGGGCTAGGTATTTACACATTATTAAATTATCAAGATCGGAGGGGACAAGATGAAAGAGAATGATGTCGTGTTAAGAACGGTCACGAAACTTGTTGTATTTATTTTATTGACTTTCGGATTCTATGTCTTCTTCGCAGGTCATAATAATCCTGGTGGTGGCTTTATTGGTGGTTTAATATTTAGTTCAGCGTTTATTTTAATGTTTCTGGCTTTTAATGTTGAAGAGGTTTTAGAAAGTTTACCGATTGATTTTAGAATTTTAATGATTATTGGAGCATTGGTATCATCTATTACTGCGATAATACCTATGTTTTTTGGAAAACCATTTTTGTCTCAATATGAAACAACTTGGATACTTCCAATTTTAGGGCAAATTCATGTAAGTACAATAACACTTTTTGAATTAGGTATTTTATTCTCAGTTGTTGGTGTTATTGTCACAGTGATGTTGTCGCTTAGCGGAGGTCGATCATGAATTTAATATTATTACTAGTTATAGGATTTTTAGTGTTTATAGGAACATATATGATTTTATCAATCAATTTAATTCGTATTGTAATCGGAATTTCAATATATACTCATGCTGGTAATCTCATTATTATGAGTATGGGAACGTATGGTTCTAGTAGATCAGAACCACTAATAACTGGTGGAAACCAATTGTTTGTTGATCCCTTGTTACAAGCTATTGTACTAACTGCAATAGTTATAGGGTTTGGGATGACTGCGTTTTTACTTGTACTTGTTTATAGAACTTATAAAGTAACAAAAGAAGATGAAATTGAAGGCCTAAGGGGGGAAGATGATGCTAAGTAACTTATTGATTTTACCAATGTTATTACCATTCCTTTGTGCCTTAATCCTTGTATTTTTAAAAAATAATGATCGTATTTCTAAATATTTATACTTAGGTACAATGACTATCACCACAATTATTTCATTAATGCTATTAATTTATGTTCAGCGTCACCGTCCAATTACGCTAGACTTTGGAGGATGGTCAGCGCCCTTTGGTATACAGTTTTTAGGAGATTCTTTAAGTTTGATTATGGTTACAACCGCTTCGTTTGTGATTACTTTAATTATGGCATACGGATTTGGGCGTGGCGAACATAAAGCAAATCGTTATCACTTGCCATCGTTCATATTATTTTTAAGTGTTGGCGTGATAGGCTCTTTTCTAACATCAGATTTATTTAATTTATACGTCATGTTTGAAATTATGTTACTAGCGTCATTTGTACTCATTACACTTGGACAATCTGTAGAACAATTACGTGCTGCAATTATTTATGTTGTCTTGAATATTATTGGTTCATGGCTATTCTTATTAGGTATAGGTTTACTTTATAAAACAGTAGGTACATTAAACTTTTCACATATTGCAATGCGTTTGAATAACATGGGAGATAATCGCACTGTTACAATGATTTCATTAATCTTCTTAGTCGCATTTAGTGCGAAAGCAGCGCTGGTCCTTTTTATGTGGCTACCCAAAGCCTACGCTGTGTTAAATACTGAGCTTGCAGCATTATTTGCAGCGTTAATGACCAAAGTAGGGGCCTATGCATTAATTCGATTCTTCACTTTACTATTTGATCAACATAATGATCTCATACATCCATTGCTAGCAACTATGGCTGCTATAACTATGGTCATCGGCGCTATAGGTGTCATTGCTTATAAAGATATTAAAAAGATTGCAGCTTACCAAGTCATAATCTCAATAGGATTTATCATTTTAGGTTTAGGAACAAACACGTTTGCAGGTATTAATGGTGCAATATTTTATTTGGTAAATGACATTGTTGTAAAAACATTGCTATTCTTTATTATTGGTAGTTTAGTTTACATTACAGGCTATCGACAATATCAATATTTGAATGGCTTAGCTAAAAAAGAACCTTTATTTGGAGTTGCGTTTATTATAATGATTTTTGCTATTGGCGGCGTGCCTCCATTTAGTGGCTTTCCGGGGAAAGTACTTATTTTCCAAGGTGCATTGCAAAATGGCAATTATATTGGACTAGCGTTAATGATTATTACTAGTCTAATTGCAATGTACAGTTTATTTAGGATACTTTTTTATATGTATTTTGGAGATAAAGATGGGGAGGAAGTTAATTTTAAGAAAATCCCGCTATATCGAAAAAGAATTTTAAGTATTTTAGTAGTTGTGGTTATCGCAATCGGAATTGCTGCACCTGTTGTGTTAAATGTTACAAGTGATGCAACTGAGTTGAACACGAGTGATCAATTATATCAAAAACTTGTAAATCCGCATTTGAAAGGAGAGGACTAAATGAATCAAATAGTTTTAAATATTATCATTGCATTCTTATGGGTATTATTTCAAGATGAAGATCATTTTAAATTCTCGACTTTCTTTTCTGGATATCTAATTGGTTTAATTGTCATTTATATATTACACAGGTTTTTCAGCGATGATTTTTATGTTAGAAAAATATGGGTAGCTATTAAATTTTTAGGTGTTTATTTATATCAATTAATAACATCTAGCATTAGCACGATTAATTATATTCTTTTTAAAACAAAAGATATGAACCCTGGATTACTTTCATATGAAACAAGACTAACAAGTGATTGGGCAATAACATTTTTAACAATTTTAATTATTATAACTCCAGGGTCTACAGTAATACGAATTTCTCAAGACTCTAAAAAGTTTTTTATTCATAGTATCGACGTGTCAGAAAAAGAAAAAGATAGTTTGTTAAGAAGTATTAAGCATTATGAAGACTTAATATTGGAGGTGTCGCGATGATACAAACAATAACACATATTATGATTATTAGTTCACTCATTATTTTTGGAATTGCATTAATCATCTGTTTATTTAGATTAATCAAGGGACCTACAACAGCAGATCGTGTCGTTACATTTGATACAACAAGTGCTGTCGTAATGTCAATTGTGGGTGTGTTAAGTGTACTTATGGGCACCGTTTCTTTCTTAGATTCAATCATGCTCATTGCCATTATATCTTTTGTAAGTTCTGTTTCAATATCACGCTTTATTGGTGGGGGGCATGTGTTTAATGGAAATAACAAAAGAAATCTTTAGTCTTATTGCTGCTGTGATGTTGTTGTTAGGTAGTTTTATTGCTCTTATTAGTGCAATAGGTATCGTGAAATTCCAAGATGTTTTCTTAAGAAGTCACGCTGCGACAAAAAGTTCAACTTTATCCGTGTTATTAACTTTAATCGGTGTATTAATTTATTTTATTGTGAATACAGGATTTTTCAGTGTGCGTTTATTACTGTCACTTGTTTTTATTAATTTAACTTCACCAGTCGGCATGCACTTAGTCGCTCGCGCTGCTTATCGCAACGGCGCTTATATGTATCGAAAAAATGATGCTCACACACATGCATCAATATTATTAAGTTCAAATGAACAAAACTCTACAGAAGCATTACAATTACGTGCTAAAAAACGAGAAGAGCATCGTAAGAAATGGTATCAAAACGATTGAAGTGTTGGCTAAATTGTTAAGCATAACAATGCTTTTGAAAATCTGTTTTCAAAATTAATCATTAAAAGAGTACTTTGAAATTGGTTAGTCGATTTTAAGGTGCTCATTTTTTGTATTATAAGTTAATGTTGTTATGTGAAAGCAAGTTGTTTATTTATACAAACAATTAGTGATAAAATAAAATTAAATAATTGCAAATTTAAGTACTGCAATCGTAGACATATATCTATATTAAAGTGCTTTTGTGGTCGCTAACTCAATTTATCCTCTAAAGTATAATTACAACGAGATGTGATACTTAATTTTCAATTAAACAATACTTTTTAGAGAGGTGAAAGTTTGGAAATATTTGAAACAATTCTTATATTTATAGCTGTTGTGATACTAAGTTCGTTTGTCCATACTTTCATACCTAAAGTACCCCTAGCATTTATACAAATTTTCTTGGGCATGTTACTATTTATTACCCCAATCCCTGTTCAATTTAATTTTGATTCTGAATTGTTTATGGTAACAATGATTGCGCCTTTGTTATTTGTAGAAGGTGTTAATGTTTCTAGAGTCCATTTAAGGAAATATATTAAGCCAGTGATGATGATGGCATTAGGATTAGTCATTACTACTGTGATAGGTGTAGGTTTATTTATTCATTGGATTTGGCCAGATTTACCTATTGGAGCAGCATTTGCAATTGCTGCCATTCTTTGTCCTACTGATGCAGTAGCAGTGCAAGCAATCACTAAAGGAAAGGTCTTGCCAAAAGGAGCAATGACAATTCTTGAAGGTGAGTCATTATTGAATGATGCTGCTGGTATTATTTCATTTAAAATAGCTGTTGGAGTATTAGTTACAGGTGCTTTTTCACTTGTTGATGCTGTTCAGTTGTTTTTAATTGCATCAATTGGTGGCGCAGTGGTTGGTTTACTTATAGGTATGGCATTAGTAAGGTTCCGATTAACATTGATGCGTCGAGGATATGAAAACATTAATATGTTTACAATTATTCAATTGTTAACACCATTTGTTACGTATTTAATTGCTGAATTGTTTCACGCATCAGGAATCATTGCAGCAGTAGTTGCAGGACTTGTACATGGTTTCGAACGTGACAGAATTATGCAAGTACGTACACAACTGCAAATGAGTTACAATCATACATGGAATATACTAGGTTATGTTTTAAATGGCTTTGTTTTTTCAATATTAGGATTTTTAGTACCTGAAGTTATTATTAAAATTATCAAAACAGAACCGCACAATTTAATCTTTTTAATAGGCATCACTATTGTTGTTGCTTTAGCTGTCTATCTATTTAGATTTGTTTGGGTTTATGTCTTATATCCTTATTTTTATTTAGCCATCAGTCCATTCCAAAAAATGATGACTAAAAATGATGATGATAATCCAACGACTGAGAAACCACCAAAGCGAAGTTTATACGCTTTAATTATGACGTTATGTGGTGTGCATGGAACAATTTCTTTAGCAATCGCATTAACGTTACCTTATTTTTTAGCAGGGCATCATGCTTTTACGTATAGAAACGACTTATTATTTATTGCATCTGGTATGGTTATTATTAGTTTGGTAGTTGCGCAAGTATTATTGCCATTATTAACGAAACCTGCACCTAAAACAGTAATTGGCAATATGTCGTTTAAAGTTGCTAGAATTTATATATTAGAACAAGTTATTGATTATCTAAATCAAAAATCTACTTTCGAAACAAGTTTTAAATATGGTAACGTGATTAAAGAATATCATGATAAATTAGCATTTTTAAAAACTGTAGAGAAAGATGATGAAAACTCTAAAGAATTAGAACGTCTACAAAAAATTGCTTTTAATGTAGAAACAAAAACATTAGAGTCTTTAGTAGATGAAGGACAAATAACGAATAGTGTACTTGAAAACTATATGCGTTATGCTGAAAGAACACAGGTATATAGACAAGCATCATTAATAAGAAGAATGATTGTATTATTACGAGGTGCTTTATTAAAACGAAGAGTACAAACGAGAGTGAACTCCGCATCTTCACTTAGTGTTACGGATAACTTAATGGAATTAAATAAAATTAATAAATTAGTCCATTATAATGTGGTTAGTCGTTTGTCTAAGGAAACAACAAAAGATAATACACTTGAAATTGGAATGGTTTGTGACGGTTATTTAATGCGAATTGAAAACTTAACACCATCAAATTTCTTCAACTCAGCAAGTGAAGATACGATTACTAAAATTAAATTAAATGCATTGAGAGAACAACGTCGCATTTTACGTGAGTTGATTGATACAGATGAAGTATCAGAAGGTACAGCGTTAAAACTAAGAGAAGCCATCAATTACGATGAAATGGTTATTGTAGATAGTATGACGTAGTTCCTAATTATGCTAAAAGGGATTGATGAAAAACTGAAGGGCTTTTCATCAATCCCTTTTATTTTATGGGAATTGAATAGATAGTTTTAAACTATACGAATTATTAATATTTGAGATTTAATTGAAATAAGTTTTAAAAATTGGAGGAGATAGATTAAGCGAAGTCATTTAAAGGTGAAGTTAAGTGTATTCACAAAAAATAGCCACACTCATATGACATCGGATGAGTGTGGCTTAAGGATCTATGGGGGGGAGGAAACCATAGATGTTTACTTTGATAGGCCAGATTAAATATCAAAGTATGCGATTATTTATAGCTTGATGCAAAAGTGGTATGCCTATTAAAAGTTACTGCACATAGCTTTTAATATTCC
>NZ_JACYHC010000531.1:0-3696 GCF_017152085.1 Staphylococcus sp. EG-SA-2 | reverse complement strand
GTATTGAGTGTCTTCAAAGTACCTTCACCTTTTAGCAACATATCTATATCGCTTAACGCACAACCTAAATCTTTAAGCAATAAGATTAACTCTAATGTTTGTCGCTGTTGTTCTGTATACACACGACGCTTTCCTTCTGTAAATCCTTGTGGTTTCAAAATACCTTTGCGATCATAATATTGAATCGTTCGTGTTGTCACATTGCATAATTTTGCGAGTTCTCCAGTCGAATAGTTAGACATAGATTCCACCTCCTACAATCACCATAGTTGATGACCCGACGTCACGAGCAAGTACAATTTCCATATTTTTAAGAAATTTATTATACTTGGCGTCTTATTTTTATGATTTCGTACCATGTTGATTTACAAAATCACTCAAATTAAGCAACACTCCTACTAAACGTCTACTCTGTTATTTCAGAATGAATTTGTTGTAATTTATCTTCAACTTCAGTAATCTCTGTCGCACATTCTTTCAGTAAATCTCGATACTTTTCCGTCTCTGCATTGTTTTTATAACGTATTTTATGTTCTAAACTTGCCCACATATCCATACCTATCGTTCTAATTTGAATTTCAACAGGCAATACCTCAACGCGTTCTGCTAAAAAGACTGGAATGGATACAACGATATGTAAACTGCGGTAACCATTTTCTTTAGGGTGCTGAATATAATCTTTACGTTTTATCAATTGTACGTCTTCTTGTTTAAGCAACATCTCTTCAATCAAATAAATATCATCTAAGTAATTACATACTACGCGAATTCCCGCAATATCCAGTATGTGTTCTTTGGCAGTTTCTGCACTAATCTGTAATCCTTTACGATTAAGCTTTTCTATTAAACTACGCATTTCTTTCACACGTCGCTCCATATGATGTATAGGATTGTGTTTATAAATGTGATTGAAATTGTCATCTAAAATACTCAGTTTAGTGCTTATTTCCTTTAGTGCTGACGAATAAATATGATCTAACTCTACGAAACCTAATAACGTATCAAATGCTTCATCACCATTTTCAAATTTACTTAAACTATTTTTAAAATCATGTCGCAAATCCTCTAAATATAGTGATGGTTTTCGATCTACATACATTTTTATACTAACCTCCGATATATAATCATCTTTATTGTACCTAACATTTTATTAAGATAATACTAATACACTATCGAACTTTGGGCTGATACTGAAACAGCACAAAGAAACTCAAACAATCCGAATTATGTATCAAAACCTTCAATTACAGGAAGTAATTTTAAAATGATTTAACGCAAAAAAACACCTGTTACCGTTATATAGGTACAAGTGCTTAATTGATAGAGATGTTATACGTCTTTAAATGATTCCACAACTTTTGGATGTGCACCATCCATAAGCGGTTCTCTTTGTCGAACGCCACCACTTTGGTTGCCAATTGATTCGCTATCAAAGTACGATTTATCTTGATTTGATTGTTCTTGAATATGTTCTTCATTATCAGTTGTTGCATATTCACTATCCACCTCTGCTTTTTCCATTGTTGCTGTATGGAATTGTACGAAGTTCTCTTCTTCTAATGCTTTGATTTCTTCTTTCGATAACGCTCGATACCAATCTTTCGCTTTTTTCGCCGCAATAGGAACAACATCTTTTTCAAGATATCCTTCTTTTAACATTGCATTCGCAATTTCTATCGCTTTTTGCCGTTTAATTACTTCAAATTCTTTCCATTTTTCGGGGTAACCTTTCATTGTAAAGGGCATTTCCTTAACCTCCAATATGTTATAATTCATGTTATATACCACCATAATTATAAAATGAAACATATTAAACACAATTTTTTAGACTCCCGTCATAATAACTTCAGACAAACGTTAGTCTGACCTGATAAATATTTTATTTTAAACGTTCTTGTCTCTCTCACGAAAACCATTGTGTTGAATATTCATCATTGCTGATTGAATATAATTATACTGTGGTAAATCTGGTAATATCTTTATTTCTAATTCTGTATTTAATTCTAAATGCTTAGCGATGTTTTCAAATGTTGCTAAATACTCGCCCATTAATTGTTCATTTATTGTAAGTCTATCTTCATTAGCCATGGCTCTATTTAACATAAAGCTAATTTCTTCTAATGCGAATAAGCTAGGATAATAATTTTGAATCAATGTCTTATCACTAAATAATTCACCATTAGCTGCATTATAAACTTGCGTCATGTTATTTAATTTCACAGATAGGTTCATAGCCGTGTTTTTCTGATACACATCATCTTTATATTGGTTTTCAGAAAACAAATAATGGAAGAGCGTTGCTTCTTTACGAACAACTTCAGCCATTACATTAGGAAGCAATGCGGATGCGGTACGTTGTCCAAGGACAAATAAACCTATGATTGCAATCACAATACCCATTGCAACGTCAATAACTCTTGGAAACGCAATGTTAATTGTTAAATTCTGTGATGCTAATCCATTCATTAAAATAACTTGTATTGTAATAAAAACTACTGCAATCGCATAATTTGCTCCCACCAATGCTTCAGTAAACAATGCTGCAATGCCCATTAAAATTACTGCAACAGGTGTTGGTATTGAAAACAACAATATGACTGAAAGTACTAACACACCTAAAATAGTACCTAAACCTCGTGCCATACCTCTCTCGATTGCATGTATAGTTGATGTTCCTAGTAATATTGTATGTGCAGATAACGGTATCCAGTATGCTTTTTCAAAATCAAACATTAACGCAATAAATATCGCTATCATCATAATCGCTGTATATCTCAATGTATTTCTAAAAACAATAGAGTCTAATGTTAAATTTTGATAAATGCGTTTACTATATAAAGGTTTTCGCATGTCTGCTTCATACGCAATACGCGCTTCATTTGCATGCACCATTTCATCAATTTTCAATATATGGTTGAATAAATTTTGAAATTCCTCTGTTACTGTCACTTCTTTTCGCCAATATCTTACATTTTCATCACTATTATCTAGTTGTGCAATGATATGATCCATCATTTCAATTAACTCATCTGGCAATGGTCGAATTTGTTTAGCGTTCAACTCTAACAGTTCAGAATAAATCCCTTGGGCAGATGTGTGTAATAATAATAATTTTTGGAAACGTCTACTTAATTTATCGTTACTTGAAGTAGAAGTGATTAATAATTTATCAGATGCTTTAAAACTATCCACCGCTGTTTTTGCTACTTGTAAAAAAGCAGCTTTATCATTATAAGTGTGTAACAACTTAGATATGAGTTTAAAATCATTTTGAATTGCTTGTTCTTCAGCTTTGTTTTTAGAAAATACGATCGTGATTAACACCATCATAGTGGCAAGTATACCGCCTACTAAAATCGCAAAGCCTCTATATAATGCTTCTTCGGGAGCTATAGGTAAGTTAATGGGTAGACTGAATGTCACAATGAAGAATGTCGATGACGGTCCAGCTATTTTTAAGGCAGTAAATATATAAAATGGTATAACCGTAACAATTAATAATGTCATTCCAAAAACGAGTGGCGTTTTGGCTGTTAGCGTACCAAGCATCATACATATTGCAAACGCTAAATTACAAATTATTACAGTTCGCAGCTTAGATCGCGACGGACCTTTAAAAACATAAATATGGGCTAGTGTTCCGGTTGCAACTAATAATCCAAATTGGAAATTACCACATAAGTAACCGATTATTGC
>NZ_JACYHC010000530.1:0-3708 GCF_017152085.1 Staphylococcus sp. EG-SA-2 | reverse complement strand
CAGGCGCTACCGTATTAATGAAACAATTTTGATGCAGGTGTATTGCATGTTATTTACATACATGTTAGAGTGTTACTTAAACACGTAGACGCTTTAACGCTTTAAAGGAGATGTGAATGATGAAAAGACAACAATCACAATGGAAGTCATCAACTGGATTTATTTTAGCTAGTGCGGGTTCTGCAATCGGTCTTGGTGCCATGTGGAAATTCCCATATATGGCAGGGATTTATGGCGGCGGTGCCTTTCTAGCTATGTTCTTAATATTCACCATTTTTGTTGGGTTGCCATTACTCATTATGGAATTCACTGTTGGGAAAATGGGACGGACATATACAACACAAATATATAGTAAATTAACTGGTAAAAAATGGCTCAATATCATTGGCTGGAACGGTAATTTGGCCGTGTTTATTTTATTTGGCTTCTATAGTGTTATCGGTGGTTGGATTGTCATTTACATCGGACAAGTATTATGGCAATTAGTTATATTTCAACGCATCAATCATCTCCAAGAAATGAATTTTGAAGCGGTAATATCAAATCCTTGGTTAACTGTTCTAGGGCAAGGTATATTCATATTCGCTACGATGATTATTGTCATGTTAGGTGTTGAAAAAGGATTAGAAAAGGCATCGAAAGTTATGATGCCATTGCTGTTTGTCTTTTTAATCATCATTGTGATTAAGTCTTTAACATTAGATGGCGCCTTAGAAGGTGTGAAATTTATTTTACAACCAAGAGTGTCAGAGATTACTGCTGACGGTATCTTGTTTGCGCTAGGCCAATCATTCTTTACGTTATCATTAGGAACTACAGGTATGATTACTTATGCGAGTTATGCCTCTAAAGACATGACGATTAAGTCATCAGCTATTTCTATCGTTGTTATGAATATCTTTGTATCTGTATTGGCAGGCCTAGCTATATTTCCGGCGTTACATAGTTTTGGCTATGAACCACAAGAAGGGCCTGGATTATTATTTAAAGTACTGCCAATGGTCTTTAGTCAAATGCATCTAGGCACATTATTCTATTTGGGATTCTTAGTGCTGTTCTTATTTGCGGCTTTAACGTCATCTATTTCTTTATTAGAATTAAATGTTTCTAACTTCACGAAGAATGACAATACAAAACGTAAAAAAGTCGCAGTGATCGGTAGTATTTTAGTATTTATCATTAGTATTCCAGCAACCTTATCTTTTGGTATCTTAAAAGATGTAAGATTCGGTGCGGGAACGATTTTTGATAATATGGATTTCATCGTTTCGAATGTATTGATGCCATTAGGCGCATTAGGTACTACGCTTGTCGTAGGACAATTATTAGATAAAAAATTATTACAACAATATTTTGGTAAAGATCGATTTAGATTATTCAGTGGTTGGTATTACTTAATTAAGTATGCGATGCCTGTCGTTATTATTTTAGTCTTTATCGTGCAATTATTTAGTTAATATATAGAAGCATCTGACACACAAGTATTTGTGTTGCTCAGGTGTTTTTTTGTTTGGAATTGAAAAGTTAGTACTGGTTCTGAATTAATCGAAACTTAGATAATTGCAAAATAACAAAATGTCGTTTATAATTCTTATCTGAAAAGTAAGAATTAAAATTGAGACATGAAGAAAGGTTTCATTCATTTGATCGGCATGTCAGATGAGGGTGCATCTATGATTACTTATGATTTAATTGGCAATACACCATTAGTACTGTTAGAACATTATAGTGATGATAAAGTTAAAATTTATGCCAAGCTTGAACAATGGAATCCTGGAGGCAGTGTTAAAGACAGACTCGGGAAATATTTAGTAGAGAAGGCAATTCAAGAAGGGCGTGTGCGTGCAGGTCAAACTATTGTTGAAGCGACTGCTGGTAATACAGGCATAGGGTTAGCTATTGCAGCGAATAGACATCATTTGAAATGTAAGATCTTTGCGCCGTATGGTTTTTCAGAAGAAAAGATTAATATTATGATAGCGCTTGGTGCAGATGTTTCAAGGACGAGTCAGTCTGAAGGTATGCATGGGGCACAATTAGCTGCACGTTCCTATGCTGAAAAATATGGTGCCGTTTATATGAATCAATTTGAATCCGAACATAATCCGGATACATATTTTCATACATTGGGACCCGAATTGACTTCAGCATTACAGCAAATTGATTATTTTGTGGCTGGTATTGGCTCTGGCGGTACATTTACAGGTACCGCACGTTATTTAAAGCAACATCACGTGCAATGTTATGCCGTTGAGCCAGAAGGGTCCGTGTTAAATGGAGGGCCAGCTCATGCACATGACACTGAAGGTATCGGTTCTGAGAAATGGCCGATATTTTTAGAGAGACGTCTTGTAGATGGGATATTTACGATTAAAGATCAAGATGCCTTTCGAAATGTCAAAAGTTTGGCTATAAATGAAGGGTTGTTAGTAGGCAGTTCTTCAGGTGCAGCATTACAAGGTGCATTGAATTTAAAAGCGCAATTATCTGAAGGTACGATTGTTGTCGTATTTCCAGATGGTAGCGATCGATATATGTCTAAGCAAATATTTAATTATGAGGAGAATGATTATGAATAAGAAAACTAAATTAATTCACGGTGGACACACAACGGACGACTATACAGGTGCAGTTACTACACCAATTTATCAAACAAGTACATATTTACAAGATGATATTGGTGATTTACGTCAAGGATATGAATATTCTCGTACTGCGAATCCAACAAGAAGTTCTGTAGAAAGCGTTATTGCGGCATTAGAAAATGGCAAACATGGCTTTGCGTTTAGTTCAGGTGTTGCAGCTATCAGTGCAGTTGTTATGCTGTTGGACAAAGGTGATCATATTATTTTAAATTCAGATGTATACGGCGGTACTTATCGCGCATTGACAAAAGTATTTACACGATTTGGCATTGAAGTGGATTTTGTAGATACAACGCATACAGATTCAATTGTACAAGCGATACGCCCAACAACAAAGATGTTGTTTATTGAAACACCTTCTAATCCATTATTACGTGTTACTGACATTAAAAAGTCTGCTGAAATTGCGAAAGAACACGGTTTGATTTCAGTCGTTGATAACACATTTATGACACCTTATTATCAGAATCCATTAGATTTAGGCATCGATATTGTCTTGCATTCTGCAACGAAATATTTAGGTGGACATAGTGATGTCGTTGCTGGTTTAGTTGCAACATCGGATGACAAGCTTGCAGAACGTTTAGCATTTATTTCAAATTCAACAGGTGGCATTTTAGGACCTCAAGATAGCTATTTACTTGTGAGGGGTATTAAAACATTAGGTTTACGTATGGAACAAATTAATCGCAGTGTTATTGAAATTATTAAAATGTTACAAGCACATCCAGCTGTGCAACAAGTGTTCCATCCAAGTATTGAAAGTCATTTAAATCATGATGTCCATATGGCTCAAGCGGATGGCCATACAGGTGTGATTGCATTTGAAGTGAAAAATACAGAAAGTGCCAAACAATTGATTAAAGCAACATCGTATTACACATTAGCTGAAAGTTTAGGTGCAGTGGAAAGTTTAATTTCAGTACCTGCATTGATGACACATGCATCCATTCCAGCAGATATTCGAGCTAAAGAAGGTATTACAGACGGACTTGTAAGAATTTCTGTAGGTATTGAAGATACTGAAGATTTAGTCGATGATTTAAAACAAGCACTAGATACG
>NZ_JACYHC010000529.1:0-3717 GCF_017152085.1 Staphylococcus sp. EG-SA-2 | reverse complement strand
TGCATGAGCAACACACTACTAATGTCAAAGTACGTGACATAGGAGATGATAAATCATGATTGAGTTCCTACATGAACATGGTGGACAGTTGATGTCGAAAACACTGGAACATTTTTATATTTCTATAGTGGCATTATTACTTGCCATCATTGTTGCAGTACCTATAGGCATTTTATTATCAAAAACAAAGCGAACTGCCAATATTATATTAACTGTGGCAGGTGTCTTACAAACTATTCCAACACTAGCTGTACTTGCTATTATGATACCGATTTTTGGTGTTGGTAAAACGCCTGCAATTGTAGCGCTATTTATTTATGTATTATTACCTATTTTAAATAACACGGTACTCGGTGTTCAAAATATTGATAGCAACATTAAAGAAGCTGGAAAAAGTATGGGAATGACACAATTTCAATTGATGAAGGATGTTGAATTGCCGTTAGCATTGCCGCTTATCATTGGTGGCATTCGTTTGTCATCTGTGTATGTAATTAGTTGGGCTACACTTGCAAGTTATGTAGGTGCGGGTGGATTAGGTGATTTCATTTTCAATGGTTTAAATTTATATGATCCACTGATGATTGTAACTGCAACGGTACTCGTTACTGCACTAGCATTAGGTGTTGATGCCTTATTAGCTTTAGTTGAAAAATGGGTAGTTCCCAAAGGCTTAAAAGTATCTGGATAATTAGGAGGCTAAGATAATGAAGAAAATTAAATATATACTTGTCGTGTTTGTCTTATCGCTTACCGTATTATCTGGATGTAGTTTGCCCGGACTAGGTAGTAAGAGCACGAAAAATGATGTCAAAATTACAGCATTATCAACAAGCGAATCGCAAATTATTTCACATATGTTACGGTTGTTAATAGAGCATGATACACATGGTAAGATAAAGCCAACATTAGTAAATAATTTAGGGTCAAGTACGATTCAACATAATGCCTTAATTAATGGGGATGCTAATATATCAGGTGTTAGATATAATGGCACAGATTTAACGGGAGCTTTGAAGGAAGCACCAATTAAAGATCCTAAGAAAGCAATGATAGCCACACAACAAGGATTTAAAAAGAAATTTGATCAAACGTTTTTTGATTCGTATGGTTTTGCGAATACGTATGCATTCATGGTAACGAAGGAAACTGCTAAAAAATATCATTTAGAGACAGTTTCAGATTTAGCAAAGCATAGTAAAGATTTACGTTTAGGTATGGATAGTTCATGGATGAATCGTAAAGGCGATGGCTATGAAGGATTTAAAAAAGAGTATGGTTTTGACTTTGGTACAGTGAGACCAATGCAAATAGGTCTAGTCTACGACGCATTAAACACAGAGAAGTTAGACGTTGCATTAGGTTATTCTACAGATGGTCGAATTGCCGCGTATGATTTGAAAGTACTTAAAGATGATAAACAATTTTTCCCACCTTATGCTGCGAGTGCTGTTGCAACAAATGAATTATTACGGCAACACCCAGAACTTAAAACGACGATTAATAAGTTGACAGGAAAGATTTCGACTTCAGAGATGCAACGCTTGAATTATGAAGCGGATGGTAAAGGTAAAGAACCTGCTGTCGTCGCAGAAGAATTTTTGAAAAAACACCACTATTTTGATAAACAGAAAGGTGGTCATAAGTAATGGAAGGTAATTTATTACAGCAATTATTCAATTATTATGTTACGAACTTTGGCTATCTATGGGATTTATTTTTCAAACACTTATTAATGTCTGTCTATGGTGTGCTGTTTGCAGCTTTAATTGGTATTCCATTGGGAATCTTGCTTGCAAGATACACAAAACTTTCTGGATTTGTAATTACAATTGCAAATATAATTCAAACAGTTCCAGTCATTGCAATGTTAGCTATTTTAATGTTAGTCATGGGCTTAGGTTCAGAAACAGTAGTTTTAACAGTGTTTTTATATGCGTTACTTCCAATTATAAAAAACACTTATACTGGTATAGCTAGTGTTGATGCGAATATTAAGGATGCTGGCAAAGGTATGGGAATGACACGCAATCAAGTGCTACGAATGATTGAATTACCGTTATCTGTTTCGGTTATTATCGGTGGCATTCGTATTGCCTTGGTTGTTGCGATAGGTGTTGTTGCCGTTGGATCATTTATAGGAGCACCTACGCTTGGTGACATTGTGATTCGTGGTACAAATGCGACGGATGGCACAACGTTTATTTTAGCAGGTGCGATTCCGATTGCTATCATTGCAATCGTCATTGATGTACTATTAAGATTTTTAGAAAAACGATTAGACCCAACAACACGACATCGTAAAAATCAATCTAATCATCGGCCGCAAAGTATTAATATGTAATAGTAGAAGATGTTTATAATTTAGCGATTTCGTTTCATGATTTATAAAAAATGAGGCTACTCAAGGAGCTCAAATAATCTTTGAGTAGCCTTTTTATAGGTTGTGTTTGTATGCGTTTACACTAAAATAGCAATTATTATCATGAAAGTTTTTGGATAAAAAGCGTTAATTATTGTAAAAATGCTAAAAAATGAGATGTTTTATTTATAATTTTCTGCAAATTTATGATATTGTTTCTTAATATATCATATTAAAAATTTGTTTTTCTTAAACATAGGAGGCTTATCTAATTCATGGACACATCAAAACAATTTAGAGGTGACAACCGATTGCTTTTGGGTATCGTTTTAGGGGTTATTACCTTTTGGCTATTCGCGCAGTCACTTGTTAATCTTGTTGTCCCATTACAATCAACATATAGTAGTGACGTTGGAACGATAAATATCGCTGTTAGCTTATCTGCCTTATTTGCTGGTTTGTTTATCGTAGGTGCTGGTGATGTTGCTGATAAATTTGGTCGCGTCAAAATTACTTATGTAGGATTGATATTAAATGTTGTAGGTTCATTACTCATCATCATTACACCTTTGCCAGCATTTTTAATTATAGGTAGAATAATTCAAGGTTTGTCTGCAGCATGTATTATGCCATCCACACTTGCTATTATTAACGAATATTATATTGGTACAAGAAGACAACGTGCCTTAAGCTATTGGTCTATTGGTTCTTGGGGTGGTAGTGGTATTTGTACGTTGTTTGGTGGCTTAATGGCTACATATATAGGTTGGCGTTCAATATTTGTTGTTTCAATTCTATTAACATTATTAGCAATGTACTTAATCAAACATGCACCTGAGACTAAAGCAGAACCAATCAAAGGTATGAAAGCAGAAGCTAAAAAGTTTGACGTTATTGGTTTAGTCATTTTAGTAGTGACGATGTTAAGTTTAAATGTAATCATCACACAGACGTCTCATTTTGGTTTAGTTTCACCGTTAATTCTAGGTTTAATTGTTGTGTTTATCTGTTCATTAGTTGGTTTTGTATATTACGAAAATAAAATAAAGCATCCACTTGTTGATTTTTCAATTTTTAAAAATAGAGGATACAGTGGTGCAACTATTTCAAACTTCTTATTAAATGGTGTAGCAGGTGGTGCACTTATCGTTATTAACACGTATTATCAACAACAATTAGGATTTAATTCTTCGCAAACGGGTTATATTTCATTAACGTATTTAATAGCAGTGTTGTCAATGATTCGTGTAGGTGAAAAGATTTTATCTCAACATGGTCCGAAGCGCCCACTATTACTAGGAAGTGGCTTTACAGTGATTGGGTTAATCTTATTGTCGTTAACATTTTTACCAGAA
>NZ_JACYHC010000528.1:0-3741 GCF_017152085.1 Staphylococcus sp. EG-SA-2 | reverse complement strand
CGTGATAAAACTGCATGTTCACCATCTTCTCCTGTTAACAGTTTAGTCATTCTATCACTAAATGTTCCACTTGTTGAGATAAGGGAGATTTCAGAGTCGTGTAAGTCATTTAGGTGTAATTTACTTTTACTAATAATTGTTAGCTCTGATTCTAAATAACCTTCAGATTTCTTTTGATTGATTACGTTGTATAATTCGCCAGTGTCATTTACTACAGTAATATCTGCCATAGTTGTCGCCCCTTTAAAAATTTGTTTATTTAATCTTTTACCCTTCTTATTATAAAGTAAAACCCTTACATTATTAAGTTATAAGTCTTCATTCGCATTAAACGTCTCTGTACATTTATAAAACTATTAAAAGATTACCTAAGCAGTTATTGAAAAAATGCCGAAAATTTGCTATTATCGTTAAATAATTTACATAAACTCATATAATCTAAAGAATATGGCTTTAGAAGTTTCTACCATGTTGCCTTGAACGACATGACTATGAGTAACAACACAATACTAGGAGTAGCTTCAGCCATTAAATTGTAACCATGGTGGGTGATTTATATCATTTTATATGATGGTCACAGTTTATTTGATGAAACTTCTTTTACATTGATTGCATGACAAATTCGTTATGCATGTTCGTTCACTCATAAACCCTGAAACTATTATTTAGTTTGGGGATTTTTTTGTATCTAGCACCAATTTAAGAGCAAAATGTTTCACACAAATCTGAGGAGGTTTTAAGAGTGGAGTTACTAGGACAAAAAGTAAAGGAAGACGGCGTTGTCATTGATGAGAAGATTTTAAAAGTCGATGGATTTTTAAATCATCAAATTGATGCAAAGTTAATGAATGAAGTTGGTCGCACTTTTTACGAGCAATTTAAAGATAAAGGGATTACTAAAATCTTAACCATTGAAGCTTCCGGTATCGCACCTGCAATCATGGCTGCACTGCATTTTGATGTGCCATGTTTATTTGCGAAAAAAGCAAAACCTAGCACTTTGACGGATGGTTATTATGAAACATCTATTCATTCATTTACTAAAAATAAAACAAGTACGGTCATTGTTTCAAAAGAATTTTTATCAGAAGAAGATACTGTACTCATCATCGATGACTTTTTAGCAAATGGTGATGCTTCATTAGGATTATACGATATCGCACAGCAAGCGAATGCTAAGACAGCTGGTATTGGTATTGTTGTTGAAAAGAGTTTCCAAAATGGGCATCAACGTTTAGAAGAAGCAGGTTTAACAGTTTCTTCTCTCTGCAAGGTTGCTTCACTAGAAGGAAACAAAGTGACATTGGTGGGAGAAGAATAATGAAAAATTTAATCCTAAGTGTTCAACATCTTTTAGCTATGTACGCAGGTGCCATCTTAGTTCCAATCATTGTTGGTACAAGTTTGAAGTTTACACCTGAACAAATCGCTTACTTAGTTACAGTAGATATATTTATGTGTGGGGTTGCCACATTTTTACAAGCCAATAAAGTAACAGGAACAGGATTACCAATCGTTCTTGGATGTACATTCACGGCTGTTGCGCCCATGATTTTAATTGGTCAAACGAAAGGAATAGATGTACTTTACGGTTCGCTATTTTTATCAGGGATATTAGTTATTATCATCGCGCCTTTCTTTTCACATCTTGTAAAATTCTTCCCACCAGTAGTAACGGGTAGTGTTGTTACTATCATTGGTATCAATTTAATGCCAGTAGCAATGAATTACTTAGCTGGAGGTCAAGGTGCAAAGGACTATGGAGATGTTAAGAACATTTTGTTAGGTTTAATGACATTAATCATTATTCTTGTTTTACAAAGATTCACAACTGGATTTATTAAGAGTATTGCCATATTAATTGGACTCGTTTTAGGAACGATAGGTGCTGGCTTACTTGGGATGGTCGATATTAATCAAGTCAATCATGCCGGTTGGTTAGGCATCCCAGTGCCGTTTAGATTCTCAGGATTTAGCTTTGATGTGACATCGACGTTAGTGTTCTTTATTGTAGCTATCGTTAGTTTAATTGAGTCGACAGGTGTCTATCATGCGTTAAGTGAAATTACCGGTAAGAAGTTAGAAAGAAAAGATTTTCGTAAAGGTTATACTGCGGAAGGTCTAGCGATAGTGTTAGGTTCTATATTCAATTCATTTCCGTATACAGCCTATTCGCAAAATGTAGGACTTGTTTCTTTATCCGGCGCTAAGAAAAATAATGTTATATACGGCATGGTCGTGTTATTACTTATATGTGGTTGTATACCTAAGCTTGGTGCATTAGCAAATATCATACCGCTACCTGTGTTAGGTGGTGCGATGATAGCTATGTTTGGCATGGTAATGGCATATGGTGTTAGTATATTAGGACATATCGATTTTAAAAATCAAAACAATTTATTAATTATTGCTGTATCAGTAGGATTAGGTACTGGTATAAGCGCTGTACCACAAGCATTTAAAGGTTTAGGTGAACAATTTGCATGGTTGACTCAAAACGGAATTGTTTTAGGCGCAATCTCTGCAATTATTCTTAATTTCTTTTTTAATGGAATAAAGTATAAACAAACGGAAGAAAATGTGAAATAATATAACTAATTAATTTGAAAAATGGAGGCTGTTTTTAATGTGGGAAAGTAAATTTGCAAAAGAATCATTAACGTTTGATGATGTGTTATTAATTCCAGCACAATCTGATATTTTACCGAAAGACGTTGATTTAAGCGTACAATTATCAGACAAAGTTAAATTAAATATTCCAGTTATTTCTGCTGGTATGGATACAGTAACTGAATCTAAAATGGCGATTGCTATGGCTCGTCAAGGTGGTTTAGGTGTTATTCATAAAAATATGGGCGTTGAAGAACAAGCGGACGAAGTTCAAAAAGTAAAACGCTCAGAAAATGGTGTCATTTCAAACCCATTTTTCTTAACGCCAGAAGAAAGCGTTTATGAAGCAGAAGCATTAATGGGTAAATACCGTATTTCAGGTGTACCAATTGTTGATAATAAAGAAGATCGCAACTTAGTAGGTATTTTAACAAACCGTGACTTACGTTTTATTGAAGACTTCTCGATTAAAATTGTAGATGTAATGACGCAAGAAAATTTAATTACAGCTCCAGTGAATACAACACTTGAAGAAGCAGAAAAAATTCTCCAAAAACATAAGATTGAAAAGTTACCATTAGTTAAAGACGGACGTCTAGAAGGTCTTATTACTATTAAAGATATTGAAAAAGTAATCGAATTCCCTAATGCAGCAAAAGATGAACATGGTCGTCTACTTGTAGCCGCAGCAATCGGTATTTCAAAAGACACTGATATTCGTGCTCAAAAATTAGTCGAAGCAGGTGTGGATGTCTTAGTTATCGATACAGCACATGGTCACTCTAAAGGCGTTATCGATCAAGTGAAACATATTAAGAAGACTTACCCAGAAATCACATTAGTAGCTGGTAACGTAGCAACTGCAGAAGCAACAAAAGATTTATTTGAAGCGGGTGCAGATATTGTTAAAGTTGGTATTGGCCCAGGTTCAATTTGTACGACGCGTGTTGTAGCAGGTGTTGGTGTACCACAAATTACAGCAATTTATGATTGTGCAACTGAAGCACGCAAACATGGTAAAGCTATCATTGCTGATGGTGGTATTAAATTCTCAGGAGATATCATTAAAGCATTAGCTGCTGGTGGACATGCGGTTATGTTAGGTAGCTTATTAGCAGGTACTGAAGAAAG
>NZ_JACYHC010000527.1:0-3766 GCF_017152085.1 Staphylococcus sp. EG-SA-2 | reverse complement strand
GTATATTTTATATAGAGCATTCTCACTAAAAAAATTACACATATCGTGAGCAATGAACTGATTATACTTAACATTAAAAAAGATGATAACACCTTCTACACCTCCATATCACAAAAATTATAACATTATTTTGACATAAATACTACATTTGTAATATATTACAAATGTAGTCTTATATAAGGAGGATATTGATGAAAAAGATAAAAATTGTTCCACTTATTTTAATAGTTGTAGTTGTCGGGTTTGGTATATATTTTTATGCTTCAAAAGATAAAGAAATTAATAATACTATTGATGCAATTGAAGATAAAAATTTCAAACAAGTTTATAAAGATAGCAGTTATATTTCTAAAAGCGATAATGGTGAAGTAGAAATGACTGAACGTCCGATAAAAATATATAATAGTTTAGGCGTTAAAGATATAAACATTCAGGATCGTAAAATAAAAAAAGTATCTAAAAATAAAAAACGAGTAGATGCTCAATATAAAATTAAAACAAACTACGGTAACATTGATCGCAACGTTCAATTTAATTTTGTTAAAGAAGATGGTATGTGGAAGTTAGATTGGGATCATAGCGTCATTATTCCAGGAATGCAGAAAGACCAAAGCATACATATTGAAAATTTAAAATCAGAACGTGGTAAAATTTTAGACCGAAACAATGTGGAATTGGCCAATACAGGAACAGCATATGAGATAGGCATCGTTCCAAAGAATGTATCTAAAAAAGATTATAAAGCAATCGCTAAAGAACTAAGTATTTCTGAAGACTATATCAAACAACAAATGGATCAAAATTGGGTACAAGATGATACCTTCGTTCCACTTAAAACCGTTAAAAAAATGGATGAATATTTAAGTGATTTCGCAAAAAAATTTCATCTTACAACTAATGAAACAGAAAGTCGTAACTATCCTCTAGAAAAAGCGACTTCACATCTATTAGGTTATGTTGGTCCCATTAACTCTGAAGAATTAAAACAAAAAGAATATAAAGGCTATAAAGATGATGCAGTTATTGGTAAAAAGGGACTCGAAAAACTTTACGATAAAAAGCTCCAACATGAAGATGGCTATCGTGTCACAATCGTTGACGATAATAGCAATACAATCGCACATACATTAATAGAGAAAAAGAAAAAAGATGGCAAAGATATTCAACTAACTATTGATGCTAAAGTTCAAAAGAGTATTTATAACAACATGAAAAATGATTATGGCTCAGGTACTGCTATCCACCCTCAAACAGGTGAATTATTAGCACTTGTAAGCACACCTTCATATGACGTCTATCCATTTATGTATGGCATGAGTAACGAAGAATATAATAAATTAACCGAAGATAAAAAAGAACCTCTGCTCAACAAGTTCCAGATTACAACTTCACCAGGTTCAACTCAAAAAATATTAACAGCAATGATTGGGTTAAATAACAAAACATTAGACGATAAAACAAGTTATAAAATCGATGGTAAAGGTTGGCAAAAAGATAAATCTTGGGGTGGTTACAACGTTACAAGATATGAAGTGGTAAATGGTAATATCGACTTAAAACAAGCAATAGAATCATCAGATAACATTTTCTTTGCTAGAGTAGCACTCGAATTAGGCAGTAAGAAATTTGAAAAAGGCATGAAAAAACTAGGTGTTGGTGAAGATATACCAAGTGATTATCCATTTTATAATGCTCAAATTTCAAACAAAAATTTAGATAATGAAATATTATTAGCTGATTCAGGTTACGGACAAGGTGAAATACTGATTAACCCAGTACAGATCCTTTCAATCTATAGCGCATTAGAAAATAATGGCAATATTAACGCACCTCACTTATTAAAAGACACGAAAAACAAAGTTTGGAAGAAAAATATTATTTCCAAAGAAAATATCAATCTATTAACTGATGGTATGCAACAAGTCGTAAATAAAACACATAAAGAAGATATTTATAGATCTTATGCAAACTTAATTGGCAAATCCGGTACTGCAGAACTCAAAATGAAACAAGGAGAAACTGGCAGACAAATTGGGTGGTTTATATCATATGATAAAGATAATCCAAACATGATGATGGCTATTAATGTTAAAGATGTACAAGATAAAGGAATGGCTAGCTACAATGCCAAAATCTCAGGTAAAGTGTATGATGAGCTATATGAGAACGGTAATAAAAAATACGATATAGATGAATAACAAAACAGTGAAGCAATCCGTAACGATGGTTGCTTCACTGTTTTATTATGAATTATTAATAAGTGCTGTTACTTCTCCCTTAAATACAATTTCTTCATTTTCATTGTATGTTGAAAGTGACACTGTAACGAGTCCATTTTCTTTTTTTATGGATTTCTTATTTGTAATTTCAGCGATAACGTACAATGTATTACCTGGGTATACAGGTTTAATAAATTTAACGTTATTCATTTGTGTTCCTGCTACAACTTCTTCTCCGTATTTACCTTCTTCTACCCATAATTTAAATGATATTGAAAGTGTATGCATGCCAGATGCAATGATACCTTTAAATCTACTTTGTTCTGCTTTTTCTTTATCTATATGCATATATTGAGGATCAAAAGTTGTTGCAAATTGGATAATTTCTTCTTCTGTAATATGAAGGCTTTTTGTTTTGAATGTTTCTCCTACTATAAAATCATCGTATTTCATATATGTCTCTCTTTCTTATTCAAATTAATTTTTTAGTATGTAACATGTTAAAGGTAAGTCTACCGTCACTGAAACGTAAGACTCACCTCTAACTTTCTATTGAGACAAATGCACCATTTTATCTGCATTGTCTGTAAAGATACCATCAACTCCCCAATTAGCAAGTTGGTTTGCACGTGCTGGTTTGTTTACAGTCCATACGTTCAATTCATAACCCGCTTCTTTTACCATTTTTACTTTTGCTTTAGTAAGTTTGGCATCTTCAGTGTTTACTATTTTAGCATTACAGTAATCTAAAAGTGTTCTCCAGTCTTCACGAAACGAAGTTGTATGGAATATAACTGCTCTGTTATATTGTGGCATGATTTCTTCTGCAAGTTTAACAAGCACAACATTAAAGCTTGAAATGAGCACTTCTTGATTCTGATTTAAGTTTGTTAATTGTTCTTCCACTTGCTTAACCATACTTTTAGAAAGTGCTAGTCCATTCGGTCCAGTAATACCTTTTAATTCTACATTTAAATTCATATTATATTCATTTGCTATTTTTACTACATCATCGAAAGTTGGCAAATGTTCATCTTTGAATTTTTCACCAAACCAAGATCCTGCAGAAGCATCTTTAATTTCATCATAATTCAATTCAGTTATTTCCCCGGACATATTTGTAGTCCGTTCTAAATAATCATCATGAATGATAATCAGTTGTTCATCTTTTGTAATTGCAACATCTAACTCCAACCAGTTTATACCTTCTACTTCTGAAGCAGCTTTAAATGATGCAATTGTATTTTCCGGAGCTTTACTAGGTAATCCTCTATGTCCATATACAGTTAGCATATTACCTCTCCTTGCATTTTTATTTTTTTAATTAACGTAACTGTATTATCACATTAATCGCACTTTTATTTCCATTAAAAAGAGATGAATATCATAAATAAAGAAGTCGATAGATTCGTATTGATTATGGAGTTAATCTACGTCTCATCTCATTTTTAAAAAATCATTTATGTCCCAAGCTCCATTTTGTAATCAAGTCTAGTTTTTCTGTACCCCTTATCTGCAATTTTACTTAGGATTGCTTTTAACTTACC
>NZ_JACYHC010000526.1:0-3770 GCF_017152085.1 Staphylococcus sp. EG-SA-2 | reverse complement strand
TATTACAGTCATTAAATGGTATGGATAAATATATTGCTAAAGGTATTGAAACGAAGCTGGATATTGTTGTTGCAGATGAAAAAGAACAAGGTGTACGTAAATTTTTAAATTTAGGTCATACATTTGGGCATGCTGTTGAATACTATCATAAAATACCTCATGGTCATGCAGTGATGGTTGGCATTATCTATCAATTTATAGTTGCGAATGCTTTGTTTGATTCTAAGCATGAAATTAATCATTATATTCAATATTTAATACAACTCGGTTATCCTTTAGACATGATAACTGACTTGGATTTTGAAACGTTATACGAATATATGCTAAGTGATAAAAAGAATGATAAGCAAGGTGTACAAATGGTCTTGATTAGACAATTTGGAGATATCGTTGTACAACATGTTGATCAACTAACATTACAACATGCATGTGAACAATTAAAAACATATTTTAAGTAGGTGAATGAAATGGTAAATGAACAAATCATTGATATTTCAGGTCCGTTAAAGGGCGAAATAGAAGTGCCGGGCGATAAGTCAATGACACACCGTGCAATCATGTTGGCGTCGCTAGCTGAAGGTGTATCTACTATATATAAGCCACTACTTGGCGAAGATTGTCGTCGTACGATGGACATTTTCCGACTGTTAGGTGTAGAAATCAAAGAAGATGATGAAAAATTAGTTGTGACTTCCCCAGGATATCAATCTTTTAACACGCCACATCAAGTATTGTATACAGGTAATTCTGGTACGACAACACGATTATTGGCAGGTTTGTTAAGTGGTTTAGGTATTGAAAGTGTTTTGTCTGGCGATGTTTCAATTGGTAAAAGGCCAATGGATCGTGTCTTGAGACCATTGAAACTTATGGATGCGAATATTGAAGGTATTGAAGATAATTATACACCATTAATTATTAAGCCATCTGTCATAAAAGGTATAAATTATCAAATGGAAGTTGCAAGTGCACAAGTAAAAAGTGCCATTTTATTTGCAAGTTTGTTTTCAAATGATACAACGGTAATAAAGGAATTAGATGTAAGTCGAAATCATACTGAGACGATGTTCAGACATTTTAATATTCCAATTGAAGCAGAAAGGTTATCAATAACTACAACCCCTGATGCCATTCAACATATTAAACCTGCAGATTTTCATGTTCCTGGCGATATTTCATCTGCAGCGTTCTTTATTGTTGCAGCACTTATCACACCAGAAAGTGATGTAACAATTCATAATGTTGGAATCAATCCAACACGTTCAGGTATTATTGATATTGTTGAAAAAATGGGCGGTAATATCCAACTTTTCAATCAAACAACTGGTGCTGAACCTACTGCTTCTATTCGTATTCAATACACACCAATGCTTCAACCAATAACAATCGAAGGAGAATTAGTTCCAAAAGCAATTGATGAACTGCCTGTAATAGCATTACTTTGTACACAAGCAGTTGGCACGAGTACAATTAAAGATGCCGAGGAATTAAAAGTAAAAGAAACAAATAGAATTGATACAACGGCTGATATGTTAAACTTGTTAGGGTTTGAATTACAACCAACTAATGATGGATTGATTATTCATCCGTCAGAATTTAAAACAAATGCAACAGTTGATAGTTTAACTGATCATCGAATAGGAATGATGCTTGCAGTTGCTTCTCTACTTTCAAGCGAGCCTGTCAAAATCAAACAATTTGATGCTGTAAATGTATCATTTCCAGGATTTTTACCAAAACTAAAGCTTTTAGAAAATGAGGGATAATATAAAATGGAAGATATCTATAAATTAATAGACGATATCAATCTACAAAAACTAGAAAATTTAGACTCTCGTGTTAATGAAGCAATAACTACTGACAACGATGACGCATTATTTATTCTAGGAGAGACACTTTACAATTTTGGATTAATGCCACAAGGTTTGGAAGTATTCCGCGTGTTATATCACAAATATCCAGACGAAAGTGAATTGCTGATTTATTTTATTGAAGGTTTAATGTCTGAAAATCAAACTGACGAAGCGTTAGAATATTTAAGTTATGTTGAACCATCACCTGAAAAGTTGATGTTAGAAGCAGATTTATATCAACAAATTAATATGATGGAAGTTGCTATTGATAAATTACAAGAAGCACTTGAACTAGAGCCAAATGATCCAATAATCCATTTTGCATTGGCTGAAATGTTATATTATGATGGTCAATATTTACGTGCTACCTCTGAATACGAAACCGTTTTAGAAACTGGTGAATATCAAGTTAATGGTGTAAACTTATTCTCTCGTATGGCAGATTGTAGTTTACAAAGTGGTAACTATAGTGATGCGATTCGCTTATACGATGAAATTAATGAAGATGAAATGACTTCAGAAGATTATCTCAAAAAAGCCATTTCTTACGATAAAAATGACATCACTCAAGAAGCAATTAAAATAATGACTACATTACTTTCTAAAGATCCTGATTATATTCAAGGCTACTTGTATTTACAATCATTATATGAAAATGAAAAAAATTATCCAGATGCCATTGAGACGGGTAAAGAAGGATTACGACTAAGTCAATTTTATAAAGAGTTAATGTATACAACTGGATGTTTGGAAATAGAACACGGCGATGCTAATGAAGGTGTATTATTGTTAAAACAAGCATTAGAGGTTGATAATGCTTACCAAGAACCTTTATTGATTTTAAGCGATTTATATCGTAATGAAGAAGATTATGAAGCAATCATTGAATTATTAACATATGTAGATGAAGAAGATTTGGATCCTACATTCATGTGGCATTTAGCGTTCGCCTATGGTCAAGAAGAGCGAGATAAAGAAGCTCAACATTTCTTTGAATTAGCATATCCAACGATGAAAACAAATATTGATTTTATGAGTGATTATTATTTCTATTTAATTGAAATTGGTCAAAAGGAACAAGCAATTACTATTTTAAATCAATTGTTGGAACTAGAGCCAAGTAACGAAAATTGGCATGACGAATTATCAAGATTGCAATCTTAAAATGGGGTATTTGATGTCAGAGACACTCAATCAAATTAAAGAAAGTTTTATTGAATATTTACTTTTTCAATATCGATTTAAGTCGCGTATTGCAGTTTGGGTGCTTAACTATATAAAAGTGAATGAGGCGAAATTGGCAAACATTCATTTTGTAGATACAAAAATTAATCATCATGAAACATTAGAAATTGCAGAAGTGGGAAGTCACGCTTCTGCAATTCAATTTACTAAGCGTAATATAAAGTTAATGAATACAAATGAAATATTTGATTATATCGCTAATCATAACTGTGCTTTTGATATTCAAATTCACTTCGCAAACGTGTCAAAGCGTGAGCAAAGGCTAGATGATTTAATAGTTGCTCAACTAACGGAATCGCCCAGTTATCAAACTTATCTTCATGACTTAAATAGTATGGCTATAGATCGGCATAAACATGCGTTATTAATAGATTACTTGTTACACAATATTGATTTAAGTTTACAGATGAATGAAAAGCAACGTTTTTATCAACTAACGCAAATTTTAAATACACTCAAGCTAGTAAATAAACATAATCAATTTGAGGACTTAGCAGATGACGATTAATACATTTTGGCAATATACACTTTATCAACGTTCTTGGTTAATGATGCTACTCATTTGTAATATATTAGGGATGATTTATGGTTATATATGGTATGGTGAACAATTAAGTCATACGCCGTGGCATTTTAAGATTTTTGTTCCAGATAGCCCAACTGCAATATTAT
>NZ_JACYHC010000525.1:0-3792 GCF_017152085.1 Staphylococcus sp. EG-SA-2 | reverse complement strand
ATGAAATTGACTTTAAATATGCAGATGCTGTTACAGCATGTGATAATATCCAAACATTTAAATTGGTTGTTAAAACAATCGCACGTAAACATAATTTACACGCAACATTTATGCCTAAACCATTATTTGGTGTGAATGGTAGCGGTATGCACTTTAACGTTTCATTATTCAAAGGTAAAGAAAATGCATTCTTTGATCCGAATACTGAAATGGGCTTAACAGAAACAGCTTACCAATTCACAGCTGGTGTACTTAAAAACGCACGTGGATTTACAGCGGTATGTAACCCATTAGTAAACTCATACAAACGTTTAGTTCCTGGTTATGAAGCACCATGTTATATTGCATGGAGCGGTAAAAACCGTTCACCGTTAATCCGTGTACCATCTTCAAGAGGATTATCAACTCGTATTGAAGTACGTTCAGTTGACCCAGCTGCGAACCCATATATGGCGTTAGCTGCAATTTTAGAAGCTGGTTTAGACGGTATTAAAAATAAATTAAAAGTTCCAGAACCTGTTAACCAAAATATTTACGAAATGAATCGTGAAGAACGTGAAGCAGTAGGCATTCAAGACTTACCTTCAACACTTTACACAGCATTAAAAGCAATGCGTGAAAATGAAGTTATAAAAAAAGCTTTAGGAAATCATATCTATAATCAATTTATTAATTCAAAATCAATTGAATGGGATTACTACAGAACTCAAGTATCTGAATGGGAAAGAGATCAGTACATGAAGCAATATTAATACGCTAAACAATGATGGGAAATCAGTAATATCAAGGGCTAGAGCGTTTTGCTTTAGCTCTTTTTTGATTTGGAAAGATGGGATTTCACTTGACCACTTTTGTTAAAAAATGGATTTGGTCAAGTTTTGGTCAAGTAAATGTTTTATGTATTTATTTTTTTAAAGCTGGGGAAGACCATTTTATATTTTAGTTCACATGAATTTTAATATATTTGGAGGTGATGAGATGAGGCGATAAAAGAACGTCGCGAAAACGTTGAGTATTACTTGAAAATAGCCATATTCATATTACTTCTCATCGAATTCATTTGCAGAACGTTCTAAGGTAAGACCCCGAAAAGAGGGACCTTACTACGCATTATTAAGGGGGTAATACTATATGAAAAGAGAAACAAAACAAAAAATATCTTTTTGTTTATCGATCGGTATTTTCATTTTAGTTATACTACTATTGATATTCTAAAAAATTAAAAATTTCGCCTCATCTAATTTATGAATTGCTATGATGAAATATTCAATACAATCAAAAAATTGATAGAAAACAAAGAGATATCAAGTTATCAAATTAATAAAGATACTGGGATAAGTTACGGTAATATTAATGCTATGCGCCGTGGGGAAAGAAGAATAGAAAATTTAAGCTTAAAGAATGCAAAGATCTTATATGAATATGCGAAAAAGGTATTGTAATATAAGCATTGAGTTCAATAGGCATACAATAACTGCCCAAACTAGTGACTGAGTGGGTGTTTTTATAGTATTAAAAGTTTTCTAAAAGTGAAAGAAATCATGTTTAGTGATTTACTTATGTTTTTTAAAATAGTATAATAATTTTATATAATATATAGAACTTCAGTATACCTTTTGAGTATATATGGAGTTCTTTCTTTTTTACAAGATGTATATGTATAAATGGAAATGTTTATTACATTACATAAAAACCTTTAGGTGCTCTTAGATGGATGTTAATCATAAAAAAAGAGATTTTGAAAAATATAGGCTATTATAATTTAGAATTACAAATTATAAATCTTGCCAGTGGATATGGGAGTTCAACATGTCACTTACCCCAATTTGTGGAATGTTAAATAACTATAAAGAGGAAAGGAGAAAAAATGATAAGAATGGTTAAAGAAAAAGAACGAATAGCAAAATTAAATTTCGAATAGCTGTGACGAGCTTAATAATTCAAGTACTTAATTTTATCAAATCGTTCTTTTAAAAAGGTAAAGGGCAAAAGACCTTTACCACATTAAATAGGGAGGTGGTATTTATGACAAGAGAATTAAGGAAAAAATTAACTCTCTATCTTAACATTGCAACTTTAATATTATTTATTATTAATTTAACTAGAAAAAAATAAACTATTCTTTCAATTTGACAAAAATTATGAACCAGTTTAAAGAAATTTATAATACAATAGAAAAATTACTAAATGATAAATCAATATCTAATTATAGAATTAATCAAGACACTGGTGTTTCTTATGGTGGTATAAGTGAATTAAGAAGCGGGAAAAGAAAAGTGAATAATTTAACTTTAGAAACAGCGGAAAAACTCTATAATTACCAAAAACAATTAGAAATAATGATTGAATATTAAAATAAGGCCATATCTTTTGAAATATCATGGAGTGAGCCTTTTAAATCATCTAATTTTAAAGTATATTAAATATGGATAGCTTAATGTGAATATAAATAAAAAATTATCAAATAATATAATATAGAATATATGAAGACAAGAAATTTTATAAATATATAATAAAAAACCAATACTATTAGGTATTAGTTTATGAATTAACAAGTTTGGCAACTACAAAGAAACAATGTATTGCTAAACGTAGTTACTGCATTAGGATTATTATAATTATAAATAGAAAGAGAGCGTGATTAAAAATGAATGAGATTGAAACTATTATAAGTGAAATAGAAAAGTTATTAACTAACAATACACCATATAGTATTTCAAAAAATTCAGGTGTACCACGTCAAACAGTTACAGATTTAAAGGTAGGTAAAACTAAAATAAAAGAAGCTAAATTTAAAACGATAATCAAGTTATATGAATATCAAAGAACATTAGAAAATAAAACAGAATGTTAACAAAAATATTTTGTTAGGTTAGGTGGACAAGAAATTAAATTTCTAATGATTTCATGGTTGTCTGTCCACGTTTTGTCCACCTCAATAAGATAATCTCTTAGTTTTAGAAATTGTACATGGTTAAATAATCAAAAATGCATATTATGAAATTATCATTGCCATTAAATCTTGAATAATCTTTAAGTGATGATATTAAAGGCTGAACACAGTAAATAAGTTAATTTTAATGCAGTATTCTATATTATACATATTTTGTAATAATGTTTGTGCGAATTATTTTTTATTGACAATTTTTTATATTAAATTGTGTAATTGGCATATATGATGATTTGTGATAATTATATTGTAATATAGCATTTGGTTTATGATTCCAAAATTAATAGATTTGAAAAGTATACTTTATTTCATGAAAGTTTTTGGTACATTTATTTGAAAATGTTTTTATTACAAAGTTACATGGCTAAATGTTTCTTAACAAAATTAATTTTTCGAGTGTAAAGAATCGTGTGGTAAACATAATTTATATAGATTATAAGGAGGTGAAAATGGTCGAGGAAGTTAAAACGATAAAATAGTTTGAATCTTTTGATTTCAATTCTGGTAGGACTATTGAATTTGCAATCTAATAAGAATGTGAGGTTTGATTTAATATGAAGTCATATTCTTTGAATAAAATATTACTTTCTCACCATTAGTAAAATGAAGATGACTATTAAAGTGCGAAAAACAAATAAAAAAGAGAAAATAGAATTTTTAATAGGGACGTTTATAATTATTTTAGTAATATTAGGGTTCAAAATTATGAAATAAATGGATAAAGTCCGTATAATTGTGTAAAAGTAAAAAGGCCATATAACAGTCCTTTTACGGTACAATGTTTTTAACGACAAAAACATACCCAGGAGGACTTTTACATGACCCAAGTACATTTTACACTG
>NZ_JACYHC010000524.1:0-3823 GCF_017152085.1 Staphylococcus sp. EG-SA-2 | reverse complement strand
CTGTACGACAACATATAGGTTTTGTATCTCATAGTTTACTGGAAAAGTTTCAAGAGGGTGAAAGAGTAATCGATGTGGTGATAAGCGGTGCTTTTAAATCAATTGGTGTTTATCAAGATATTGATGAAGAAGTACGTAATGAAGCACATCAATTACTTAAATTAGTTGGAATGTCTGCTAAAGCGCAACAATATATTGGTTATTTATCTACAGGTGAAAAACAACGAGTGATGATTGCGCGAGCTTTAATGGGGCAACCCCAGGTTTTAATTTTAGATGAGCCAGCAGCTGGTTTAGACTTTATTGCACGAGAATCGTTGTTAAGTATACTTGACTCATTGTCAGATTCATATCCAATGCTTGCGATGATTTATGTTACGCACTTTATTGAAGAAATTACTAGTAACTTTACTAAAATTTTGCTATTAAAAGATGGGGAAAGTGTACAACAAGGATTAATAGATGATATTTTGACATCTGAAAACATGTCACGATTTTTCCAGAAAAATGTAGCAGTTCAAAGATGGAATAATCGATTTTCTATGGCAATGTTAGAGTAAATATTTTGCAAATAATAAGTAATAATGACAAAATTTAATTAAGATAAAATGGACAGTGGAGGGCAATATGGATAACGTAAAAGCAATATTTTTGGACATGGATGGAACAATTTTACATGAAAATAATCAAGCATCAACGTATACGAAAGATGTCATTAATCAATTGAGAGAGAAAGGATATAAAGTATTTTTGGCAACAGGACGTTCGCATTCTGAAATACATCAACTTGTACCTCAAGATTTTGCGGTTAATGGCATCATTAGTTCAAATGGAACAATTGGAGAAGTAGATGGAGAAATTATCTTCAAGCATGGTTTATCATTGGCTCAAGTGCAACAAATTACTAATTTAGCTAAGCGCCAACAAATTTATTATGAGGTATTTCCTTTTGAAGGTAATAGAGTTTCTTTAAAAGAAGATGAAACATGGATGCGAGATATGATTCGTAGTCAAGATCCTATTAATGGCGTAAGTCATAGTGAATGGTCTTCAAGACAAGATGCGCTTGCTGGTAAGATAGATTGGGTAACTAAGTTTCCTGAAGGTGAATATTCAAAAATTTATCTATTCAGTTCTAATTTAGAAAAAATAACAGCATTTAGAGATGAATTAAAGCAAAATCATGTGCAACTACAGATTAGTGTTTCAAATTCATCAAGATTTAATGCGGAAACAATGGCTTATCAAACTGATAAAGGTACAGGCATTAAAGAAATGATTGCACATTTTGGTATTCATCAAGAAGAAACGTTAGTTATTGGAGATAGCGACAATGATAGAGCAATGTTTGAATTTGGTCATTATACAGTTGCTATGAAAAATGCACGCCCTGAAATCCAAGCATTAACTTCAGATGTAACGGCATACACGAATGAAGAGGATGGCGCAGCAAAATATTTAGCAAAGCATTTTTTAGCTGATTAATAAAATAGGTAGTTATTTATTATTTAATTTACAATAGTTGATGAGTAATGTACAAAGAGCAGTAAAGTTATTTTCTATTAGAAAATGTCTTACTGCTCCTTTGTATGCTAGTAATCCAGATACTAGTGTTACTTCTTCTTTTTGTCTTTCTTCTCCATATATGGAATGAAGAAAATCACAAATAGGGCACAGAGTATAGCTACAATTGAACCGTATGTCATATTAGCATCACCTTTTATATGGTTTATGCATTTAAGTATACTATAACAACTACCGTTATTTTAAGTAGGGGTGTATTTGCGTTAGAGCCCCTAACAACTCCAAAATCGCATTTGTGATTTTGGGATAATCAAACATTTCATTCCATAAGTAAGATATGTTTCACTTTATATGAGTTTTTTACATTCACATTCTGTAGTGGTTGTAAGAAAATTTTTTCTTTCTCTTAGGCAGTAATAGGCAATTTACCTGTACTAGTATGAACTTAGTAGTTAAATCGTTCATTAAGATTAAAAAAACTTAGGAATCTCTTCCAAATGCAATTCGTCTTGGTAAGCATTAATTTCATCTAATATTTTTGTTATTGATTCAACTTTATCTTTTTCTAGGGAGGCCGGAAATACAAGGTTTTACTTGAAATTTAAAACCATCAGTGAATTATTTAAATCTACGATTTATTCGACCACTTGTACTTTCTTTTCTTGGCTTATACATGACTATTTTCAAGTTATCCGTTACAAGTTCATTATATACACCTTCTATTAGCTCAAACGATTGTGTTAATGAATTAAATAAGGCATCACTTGATTTACTCATTGTTATGCATGATTATAAAACGAGAATAATAAAGTAGTAGCACACCTATATATAGTGGAATCCTTTGATTATCTTTCGTTTTAAAGTTAATGCTTTCTTTCCAGTCAAACTGTGCTTGATGATCAGGTTTTGTCTCGAATCTTGTTGTATCTTTAGGCGACATCTATTGATAACATTTCATAATATAAGGAGTAAATTCATCATGTTTAAGTATATAAGCTCTAAATGTATAATATGCACAGGTTAATCCATGTTTTTCCTTCGAATATTGCCAAAGTATACGCTTATAGTAAAATTTTTGTTCACTAGTGTCTGAAAGTAATTTTTCGAGGATAGGATAATACTTATCAATAATAGACTGACGATTTCTCTTTCAAAGTTTTCATTTTTCAATGTCTATTTTGAAGGGAGCATATCAGCCGAAAAGGTTGGTGCTCTTCTTTATCAGAGAATAAAAAATGAGAAATTAAATTTTTATATGATGAACAAACGATAACAGGGGAAGAAATAGCTAGTTAGACAAGGGTATGTCACTCAACTGTTTATCGAGTTGATTAAGAAATGAAAAAACTTATACTATGAATTACTGTTTAAAAGTGTGCATGTTATAATATTTATTGAGCAAGTTGGATAGATGGTGGCTAATCTCTTAATAAAGGGGTGATGCCTATGGTTATAGTTGTTACTCCTAGAAAGGACTAGCATGTCTGATTTTGAAATGCTGATGGTTGTATTAACAATCATTGGTTTAGTATTGATTAGTACTCAAGACCATAAAAAATAACCTTCTATTCGCTTTGACCGGCATTTTGAAGGCTATTTTTAAATAAAATATAAGGTCACCGTCTTTTTAACGGGCTCATTAGGGTAACATGTTTCCGAGTGTTGCCCTTTTTGTGTTTCAAGAGTTAAAGATTTTCATCTTTTGCTTCTACTTACTACAAATATATTTTAACACATTTTTCTTATGAATTGTAGTTCTGAACATAATCAGAATTAATAAAACCAACTTTCCATACAGCAGAAAATACAATTAAAAGTATAGAATGTAATCACGAATTATATAAAAAGTATTGGAGACCTCTTCATATATAGATAATTCACTTAGTTATTTTAGAAAGAAGCCCCTAACAACTAAAGTTGAAAAGTAGGAGCGCCTGCGCTAAGCGCATGCATAAGAGCCCCTAACAACTAAAGTTGTAAGGGGCTCCAAAATTTATTTTGGTTGATTGTCTTCTGGTTTATCTGAAGTCATCGTTTTTGTTGTATTATCATTTAATGAATCTTGTGCTTTTTCTGTTTTTGTTTCAACAGATGTTGTCACTTTACCATTTTCTACTTTTGTATTTTTTGGTTCAGTGACAACTTTTTTATCCTTGTCAGCTGTTTTTACTTTATCTTTAGTAATTTTTTGACCACGTTTTAAGTAATATTGAACGATACCCATTAAAATGATTGCATGAATAACAACGAATAAAATGATTGTCATTACTGTATAAACTCTTATGATATTTTCTGCAAC
>NZ_JACYHC010000523.1:0-3824 GCF_017152085.1 Staphylococcus sp. EG-SA-2 | reverse complement strand
AAACATAACGATTCGCAAGCAATTCATATTGATCTGTTGCATCGATATCTACCTCTTCATCTACAAGTCGCTTATACTTCAATGCACGTCTTTGATTCATCAAAACAATGGCTTCTACCAATATGATGATCATAGTCGCAACAATCGATATTACAACGACATTGTTATAAGTCGCAAACGTCAAGTTCTCAATACCCAATCCATCAAAGTTACCTAAAATTCCACCAATGATACCCCCTACAATTCCACCCAGTAAAAGATATCCGATATATCTTAGTATTTTCATGCTTCATCCTCCTCAATAATAAAAACCGTTTCCACCGTTTCATTGAAAATGCGAGCAATCTTTATTGCCGTTAATACTGATGGCATAAAATTGTTTCGCTCAATTAGCGAAATGGTTTGTCTTGAAACACCAGCTAGTTTGGCAAGCTGCGTTTGATTTAAGCCATCTCGTGCTCGTAACTCTTTCAATCGATTACGCACATCGCATCAACTCCTTAGTCCTAATGTAAATGATATTTGTCTTTTTGACAACTATATTTGTCAAATCTACACAAAAAAATATGATTGTCCACCTATGTATGACATTTTGAAACAACACCTCAACGCCTACAAGTCATAATTGTTTACTTTCGTTACACCTTCCTGCATAATTAACAGCATTCTAATTTTAGTATGATGCACGCATTTTCACTAAATCAAACCATTCAAAGGAGACTATTATGGCATTTACATTATCTGCAATTCAACAAGCACATCAACAATTTACTGGTGTTGACTTTCCAAAACTATTCAAAGCTTTTAAAGATATGGGGATGACTTACAATATCGTCAACATTCAAGATGGCACTGCAACATACGTACATCAATCAGAAGATGATATCGTTACGTCATCTGTGAAAAGTAATCATCCTGTTGCTCAAAAATCAAACAAAACAATAGTTCAAGATGTATTAACTAGACATCAACAAGGACAAACAGATTTCGAAACATTTTGTGATGAAATGGCTGAAGCTGGCATTTATAAATGGCATATCGATATTCAAGCTGGTACTTGTACTTATATCGACTTGAAAGAACAAGCTATTATTTCAGAATTAATACCTCAGTAATTTGTATTTACAGCAACATTTTAATTATTTTATAAAATTTTATTGATAATCATTATCGTTCGGTATAAAGTAAATACTATATACTACTTATGAGTGAGGTTGATTATCATGATAACTAACACTTTTATTTTAGGCATCACAGGCCCAACAAGTCTTGTCGTCATTAGCATTATCGCTTTAATTATTTTTGGTCCGAAAAAATTACCACAATTTGGTCGTGCTATCGGTTCTACTTTAAAAGAATTTAAATCTGCAACAGAAGATTTAGACAAAGAGTCTCACGACACACCCAGTAAGGAATCGAAACAACAGCGAGAGCAATAGCACTGACCACACCTTACTTGTTCATTTTAGCGAGCTACGTCATCGTTTAGTTAAAATACTATTGTCGTTCGTCGTCACAGTCATCGTCGTATATGTTTCATCATTTTGGTGGATGACACCATTCATAACGTATATTACCCGTGCACATGTGTCCTTACATGCATTTTCATTCACAGAAATGATCCAAATATACGTGATGATTATATTTTTCATCGCGTTTTGTTTCATTTCACCAGTCATGTTTTATCAATTGTGGGCATTCATTGCACCTGGATTACATAATAATGAACGTCAATTTATTTATAAATATAGTTTTTTCAGCGTGTTATTATTCTGTGCTGGCGTCGCTTTTGCATTTTATGTTGGCTTTCCAATAATCATTCAATTCGCGTTAAAATTATCATTAACTTTAAACATTTCGCCTGTCATTGGCTTTAAAGCGTATTTAGTTGAACTTATCCGTTGGCTTTTCACTTTTGGCATTTTATTCCAATTGCCAATATTATTCATAGGACTTGCAAAATTCGGTCTTATAGATATCACATCATTGAAGCATTATCGAAAATATATTTATTTCGCTTGCTTTGTGCTGGCAAGTATCATTGCACCACCCGATTTAACATTAAATATATTACTTACATTGCCACTCATATTGCTCTTTGAGTTCAGTATGTTCATTGTTAAGTTCACATGCCGAGGCAAACCGCCAACACATTAACCTTATACGAATTAATGCTGTGATACTCACAATGCAGCAACATCACAATAGCCAATAAAAGAACAATGTAGCACCTCAGATTATATCAATACTGCACTTGCGTTAATTAGAATACAGAATCGGATTAAACCGTGATATCTGCAATACAACGAGAACCAACCATGCAGCGATATCCACATCTCAACAATGCTACGATAATCCGCAATACAGCAACAAAAAAACAGGCACTCGGCCTGTTTTTTATTTTTTAAATTTAAAGATTAAGATAGCAACTACCATAATATAAGCAGCTTGTGCTATCAATGGTTCATAACTTGGATAGAAGCCCAACCAGTTAATCGTTGGGAATCCTTCAATAACATGTCTTGGCATCGCACCTAATAATTGTAACTTTTGAATACTTACGCCAAGCATTTTGAATCCCATAATAAAAATAAAGATCGACAATACTCTAAATATATAGAATATAGGTATCAATCTGACGATAAATCTAAATAATACCGCAAAGACAATTAATATCACTATGGCCAAGGCAATACCAATAATAAAATCTTTTGTCGCTAGCTCACCTATCATCCCCATATAGAAAATGATAACCTCAACACCTTCACGCAACACAGATATTAAACCAATCGTCGCTAACAATACCAAATTACCATTACTAATCGCATTGGCATACATATTTTTAATCATATCATTCCAGCGTTTCGCATTTGAACGTTTGTGCATCCAAACACCAACGATAAACATTAATATGACCGCAACGATACCTAATCCCGCTTCCATACTTTCACGAAGAATGCCACTATTCCCTAAAGTTTCTACAAACGTAATTGCTAAGATAATACTCAGTACAAGTCCGGCAATTGCACCACCAATCACACTTGCAGTCCCCTTATTATCTTTGACTTTACGCGTCATGGTAGTCAATGTCATTACAATTAATAACACTTCTAGTCCTTCACGTAAAAAGATAATCATCACATCGACAAAGCTATAACTATGGCCAACAACCTCTTTAATTTGATTGTTTATATCTACTAAACCATCTTTGACATGCGATTTATTATGTTCGTCTAATACACTTTGATAATATGGTATTTTATCTTCAATTTTCGTATACAAAGCCCCGTCTTTAGTTTGAATTTGACCTTCAACATACGGCCAAATTTCTATAAAATGTGTAAGCGCAGCATCAGCATCCGACAATTGATTGTCGTCGATAGCTTTAATCGCCTTCTCTAACGCATCATTTAATTGTGATACATGGTATTGATCATTTGCAGACGTATCACTTTTTTTATCGACATGATCAATATTTGATTTAAAAGTTGTCCAAGCATGTGACACTTTTGCCGTATCTAATGGTGACTTATGAATTGCAATTCTAAGTTGTAATAATGCGACTTCAATTTGTCCATATTGATTTGCGTCATAATTGCGAATCACTGTTTCATTACTTGTCCAAATCTGATTCAAACTATTGTTCAAAGATTCTAATTCCGCTTTATTTTTATCTTTAATCGCTTTTGTCATCGCAGCATCTTTGGCATCGACTTGCTGTTGCAATAGTTTAATTTTAGAACCCGCATCTTTACTAGCCAATTTCTCTTCATAAGCAATTAATGACTTCGTTAATTGCGAAAGTGTATCTTTTTGATTATCAT
>NZ_JACYHC010000522.1:0-19119 GCF_017152085.1 Staphylococcus sp. EG-SA-2 | reverse complement strand
TGAAGGGCATGCAATATACAATATGCTAAAAATGCATCCTGCAAAAATTAATATCTATGTCGATGCCTTAGCGGCATCAATTGCTAGTGTTATCGCTATGAGTGGTGACACTATTTTTATGCACAAACAAAGTATAAATTTCTAATTATCTTTTTATATTTTCTTAAATGCTCGTAAAGCCTTATTCTATGTGCTTTCGAGTATTTTTACTGTAGGAAGATACTTCACGTTTCTTTGCATATTTCCTCATGTCTTAGCTGTCAGAAGTGGTAAATAAGTAGTAAATTCATTTGTACTACTAAGCAACAAGACGCTCCTGTTGCTTCTCTTTATTCAAGCGTTTCATTTCTGCCATTGCAGAATCGAATGTTGCATGTGCGTAATAGTTCAGCGTCATGGCTATATTAGCATGTCCCATAATGTACTGTAATGCCTTTGGATTCATTCCTGCATTTGCATAGTTGGTACAGAATGTATGTCGCAAACTATGTGGAGTGATGTGTGGCAATTTATCCTCGTTATACTTATTGTATTTCTTAACAAGACCTTTCATCATGCCGTTGTAATCACTTGCCACTTTTGGATAGTTCTTTCTATTAAGAAAGAGGAAATCACTATATCCATCAATCTCAACACGCTTATCATTCTTTCGATTCGCTAACACTCGCTTAAATGCTTGATAGGCTTCTTCAACCATAGGAACTTGACGTTCGCCACTTTTGGTCTTTGGTGTTTCAATGTAGTACCCAATTTCAGTATCTCTCAATAGCTGATGGTCTATATTGACAAGACGATTCTCAAAATCTAAATCTGGAAGTGTCAAACCACCAAACTCTGAAATACGAAGACCTGTTTTTAAGAGTATCAGAATTTCATCATAATTTTTGCTGTAGGTTTTATCAGCTTTTGCAAAGGCTAACAGTTTTTCTTCCTGTTCTTCTGTTAGTACGGTCTTAGGGACAGTATCATCATCAAGAACTGCTTTCAGTTGAAAGTCAAATGGATTCTTCCGAACACAATCATCTTGTATAGCAATATAGAATGAAGCCTTTAAAGAACGTTTGTAGTTATTGATGGTTTGATAAGCATAACCATTTTCACTCATTCTAATAGCCCATTCTTTAGCGTCTGATGGCTTAATACTGTCAATACTTCTTACACCTAACTTGTCTTTCTTCAAAATATCCATAAGATATTTGCGTCCAGTTTCAGTGTTTTTTCTAACCTTTGGTCTTTGAGCGTTCTGTTTTGCGTAAAGCTGGCAGAGTGTCATTTTCTTTCCTACAACATCAATACCATCATGAATGTCTTTCTGTAACTCTGCGATTTTCTCTCTAAGTGAGATACAATCACGCTTTCCTGCTGGTACTCGGTCTGTAGCCACAAGTTTCCACGAGTAAACAAATTGCGGTTCTCCAAATGAATCTATATATTTGTATAAGTATCTTCCGTCTTTTCGTTGGCTCTCTCCAGTCTTTAAGATTCGACCTTTATTGTCACGTCTTTTTTCTGACATGGCATTTGCTCCTTTCCTTTATGGAAAGAGCCTTGATACGACTTAATACTATTTTATCATATACAAGACCCTTTGGCGACGCTAGATTGCGTCCAATGTATCTATAATTTTTTCAAATTGTTTTCGTTTAATCTGAATACGATTGCCATTCATAATCAGCCAATTTGCATTTTTATTTTCCTCTGCCAAGCGTCGTAGCTTGTTTTCGCCAATACGAAAATATTTTGACGCTTCTTCAATGGTTAGGGTATAACGTTCCCAAATAGGAATGTCAGTCTGCTTCATAAAATCCTCCTTTCCAAATCACTTATTTGGATTTCATAAAAGTTGTTTTACCAGCAATCGAACAGCTTTAGCAAAGCTCACGGGAGTTCCACCCCTGCATGGTTCTCATGTAGCCATACTCATTGCCTGCGACGGTTTTATCACGCTCGGACTATTGACTGTATGGGAGTATCATTATCACGATAAGAATGTCGTTGCAGGCAATCCTGCTAAAGATTGCTTCTCGGATCACTAACATGAATCGCTCGCTATCTTTATAAGATAGGTCATGGCGGTTAGTTCCGTTGGCTCTTTTCTTATCGAAACGTATTCGATTACTTTTATTCAGTTTTCAAAGAACAATGGCTCGTTAGCCTATCAAAACACATTGAAAGCTCAATATGCTTTGGTGGAATAACAAACCTCCCTGTTCGGGAAGCGTGGAATGGTTTAGCACGCTTCCACGAAAGGAGAGAGGATATTACTTAATTTCAAATGACAAAATCTTTGTAATCAGTCTGGTTTCCATTCTTCCACGTAAGACTTCATCAACGACCATACTTTGATTGCCATATTCATCTTTCATAAGTCGTAGGGAACGCTTCGTTATGTACCCTCTGTAATGATGTAGAATCTGGTTAATCGCTTCGGTATCGCCATCTGTTGCCTTTACAATGAGAGGAAAGGGAATCATAGGATATTGTGTTTTCATTCTTCAAATTCCTCCATAAACTTTTTAATTAAGGCTAGTCCACTGGTTCTATGCCGATAGACAGTAGAACGGTTCAATTTCAACAGGTCTGCAATTTCTGAATCGCTCATGTCCATAAAGTAAAACAGCAGTAGAATTTCACGTTTCTTGTCTGGCAACTCACGTAATGCTTCACTCAACAAATCATTTTCAACGCCTACTGATAACCCATTGAGTGTAAAAATCTGAAAGTCAGTTGAATAGTTATCTGTTGTCGCAAACTGGCTAACAAGATAATCGCCAACATCCGAAAAGGACACCTCACGCTTTGCAATCCTTGAAAGATAAAGCATATAATTCTTTCGCTCGTCTTCCATAGCACGTTTACAGATATAGTCAAACTGATTTTCTATTGTGGTCTGAAAAGAAGATGGTTTCATGTTTCTCACCCCCTTTCTGTCTAGGAAAGGAAGTGAGCCTTGCTCGTTTATCTCCTTTCACTCTTAGTCCCAATGTGAAAGGGGGATTTGTTGCATTACTGATAAATAAACTTTGTAAAAAAGTTCTGAATAGCCAAAAAAGCATATAAACAGATTTATTTCTCTGTTTACATGCTTCTGTTATTCTATCTATATGATTTATAAAACCACATTGGTGGACGTACTTATCTATTGCAGATAGACGACTTTTTTTGACAAGAACCCAATGTAAGGAAATTTATTGTATATGATGTACTTCATGGCGACGTTGACCTCCAACAAACCGCCATTTGGAAGTAATATACAATATTTTAACAGCGTAAATAGCACTACCATATAACGGTTTTTTTTATTGGCGTTTAGTAGTGCTTTTTATTAAATATAAACCTATAAACCATATAACACGTTTTTCTATACCTGTTTTTAATTCAGTAGGAACAATAAAATGTATAGAGGTGGTCTACTATGCGTAAAAAAGAAGATAAATATGATTTTAGAGCCTTTGGTTTAGCCATTAAAGAAGCTCGATTGAAACGAGGTTTAACTCGTGAACAAGTGGGAGCATTGATTGAAATTGACCCACGGTACTTAACTAATATTGAAAATAAAGGGCAACACCCCAGCATACAAGTTCTTTATGACCTTGTATCGTTACTTCATGTTTCCGTTGATGAATTTTTCTTACCTGCTAATAACTTGGTAAAAAGCACCCGACGATTACAGATAGAGAAATACATGGATAGCTTTACAGACAAAGAACTATCCTTAATGGAATCTTTAGCCAGCGGTATCAACGAAGCAAGAAACATCGAAGACTAATTAAAAGAATCCATACATAACGGAAAGAGCCGATAAAATGAGATTGTATTAATCTCATTTTATCGGCTCTGCGTCTTTGCGTCTGGCTCTGTAATCACAGTTACTTTGAACTGCTTTATTTCAATTAAATTTTCTTGTCTGCATTTCGGACAATAGAGGGGGAATTTTTTTAATTCAGTATCTTCCCTTATCTTTAATCGTGTTTTATTTCCACATACAGGACACAATATCCACTTGTAGTTTATAATAACTATCTCCTCCTTTACACTTTAATTCAAATCTTTATTAAAAAATATTTCATCTTATTTAACAAGAAACCATATTTATATAACAACATAAAATACACTAAGTTATTTTATTGAACATATATCGTACTTTATCTATCCGACTATTTGGACGACGGGGCTGGCAAACAGGTTCACCGGTAGTAACATGGTACCCTTTTAACTCTGTTAAACAAACACTACGTCCATTTGTAAAGAAAGTTAAATCACTACGATATTCTTGAATACACCGAGCAGGGATTTCTCCACTAAGAATGACCTCATTATTTTTCAATTGAGTGTCTACGATGTTCGCACAATATTTAGGAGCATCGTTGTATGCTCGTGAAAGATATTCCTGTGGCGCATAAATTTTAAAACTAAGATATGGCTCTAACAATTCTGTTCCAGCTTTTTTTAAGACTTGTTCCAATACAATAGGAGCAAGCATCCGAAAATCTGCTGGAGTACTAACAGGGCTATAGTATAAACCGTACTTAAAACAGATTTTACAATCCGTCACATTCCAACCATATAATCCTTGTTCGCAACCATAGCGTATCCCTTCCATAACTGCATTTTGAAATGATTGATTTAAGTATCCAAGAGAAACCGAGCTCTCATACTGCATTCCACTTCCCAACGGAAGCGGTGATACAGATAAACCAATGGAAGCCCAGAAAGGATTTGGCGGCACTTCGATGTGAATGGTATATTCTGCATTTTTTAACGGTCTCTCCATATAAATGACTGTAGGCTCTTTTAGTTCTATCTCCACATGATACTTTTCTTGCAACAGTGCACTAATCACTTCCATTTGTACTTTCCCTAAGAAAGAAAGTATAATTTCATGTGTCGTAGAATCCACGTAATATCGTAGAAGCGGATCACTATCTGAGATTTCCAAAAGGGCATCAAGCAACATTTCTCTCTGTTCAGGTTTACTCGGTTCAACAGTTGTTTGTAGTAGAGGGTGCGGATTTTCAATCTTTTTTCTCTGTGGCAATAGTTTTGTATCTCCAAGAACACTATTTAACTTCAAAAACTCATTTTGCAAAATAACAATTTCTCCAGAATAAGCTCTATCAATCTTACATAATTCACCATTTATTGAAGTATACATTTCTGTAACTTTTATTTTTTCTTTTTCTGATACTCTAACCGAATCTCGTAAATGTAGTACTCCACTATAAAGGCGTATATATGCAAGACGTTGTCTTTTTTTTGTATATTCAATTTTGAAAACATTTCCGCAAAGTTCAGACGGACCTCGATGTGTTGATGAATAAAATTTATTAGTAATAACTTCTATAAGGTTATCAATCCCTATATTACTTTTTGCACTTCCATGATAAAGAGGGAACAGAGAACAATTCTGAAATCTTATGCTTTCCTCTTGTTCGAGTTCCAATGCTTCTAATGATTTACCGGACATATATTTCTCTAAAAGGTCATCGTTTCCCTCTATTACCGTATCCCATTGTTCAGATTCGGTAAAGTTCGTCACACACATATTAGGATACAGTTCTACCTTCTGTTTGATTACAATTTCGGCAGAAAGTTTCTCTTTAATATCCTGATAAACCGTTGATAAATCAATTCCATTTTGGTCAATCTTATTGATAAAAAAGATTGTGGGAATCCCCATTTTCCTAAGTGCATGAAATAATATACGAGTTTGTGCTTGTACGCCATCTTTTGCAGAAATCAGTAGAATTGCCCCATCTAAAACTGATAATGAACGATATACTTCTGCTAAGAAATCCATATGTCCTGGCGTGTCTATGATGTTCACCTTCGTATTTTCCCACTGAAAAGAGGTTATTCCTGTCTGAATTGTAATTCCTCTCTGACGTTCTAAAAGCGTATTATCCGTCCTCGTTGTACCTTTGTCCACGCTTCCTAATTCTGTAATCGCTCCACTGTTATATAATAAGCTTTCTGTTAAGGTAGTTTTTCCCGCATCAACATGAGCTAAAACTCCAATATTAATAATTTTCATGTGATTTTCCTCCATTCAAAAGCCCAAAAGGGCATAAAAATCCCAGTGATAAATACTCTTATCACTGGGATTTTTATGCATAACCATAGGCATACAAAGCATACAGATATTCTCCGGATACTTTAGAATCACATGATAAAGGTATTCTTAAACTGGGTACAAAAAACTAAGCCCTCCTAAAAAAGGACATCCAATTATTTGTTCCCACTATCAAATTGACAGTTTATTTAAGAATACCTTGCCGCATATTTATTAACTCCTTTTAAATAGATACTTAAATAATAGCACGTAAGAGCATATTTGTAAAGGAATCTCCAATTTTTTATCAAAGAGAGTACGTGATTACAAAATAGCTGTAATAATGTACCAATATTTGTTATTCTATAATCTTCCAATTACTCCCGTTCTTTTCAAGTACCAAATCAAATTGAGATACCTGCGTTGCTTTGGTCTGCTGGTCGATATACTCCACTGTCAGCGATACCGTGACTTGATTATCCTTACGATTGTGAATAGGATTTACCAGTTCTTGAAAGATGTACTCTTTTCCGATTGGTTTTAATATCCCGTCATTCACATAGTAGGAAAGTTCACTGGCTGTCGCTGTAGGATAGAGCTTGAAGAACGTCGTTAAAAACTCATTGATTTCATTGGTTGTAATGGAATCAACCGTCCCCTCACTTTCAATGGCTTTTGGTTTATAACTTGATTTCTTAGGTATGTTGGTAATGGTCGGATTCTTAACCAGTACCATATTTCCAGAACCATCTACATAGACACTCACAATATAAGCAGAGTGGACGGTCTTTGTATTTTCTCCCTCTGTAATGAGCTGGTCTACACTGTAGGTTACATTAAACTCATTGTCGCCAGTTGGCTCTACCGTCCATATCTGAAATCCTCTTACAGAAGACGATACAGGAATATCTTTGCGTACTGTATCAACATTGAGAGCTTGAAGTTCATCTGTCAGATAGCCTTTTAGACTTTCCATTCGATTATCAATGGACTTATCGGATTGCTCCCATGAATAGTAGACTTTCGCAAAGTTCTCTACAAAATTTTCTACATGATGAGTATCAACGTATTCCTTTTCTATGATAGTTGTTTCGTGAATAGTATGAGTATCTATAGCTGTAAAGTGCTTGAATATCGCAAAGCTGAAACTAAGCCCTAAAAGTACCCACAAGGCAATCACAACCTTTTTATGAGGATTGACCTTATAGACACGAGGTTTCTTTTCCTTTGGTATCTGTTTTTCTTTATTCTGATTTTTTCTAAATTTCATCATTAAATCTTCCTTTCTCATTGTTTGATTCGTCCTGCTCCCACTAAATGCTGTTGCCAGTAGGGGCTTGTTAAGTCGGCATAACCGATTGGGTCGCCTGCATGAAACATACGGTTATTGCCAAGGTATATCCCAACATGAGTAATATAAGAGCCAGCGTTATAGGTAGAATGAAAGAAAACCAAATCGCCAGCTTGTGCTTCCGATAGTGGGATATGCTGGGTCACATCATATTGCTGTTGTGCGGTTCGTGGTAAGTTAATTCCAGCTTTTCCATACGTCCATTGTGTCAGTCCGCTACAATCAAAAGAAGTAGTCGGGGAAGCTCCACCGTAAACGTATCGCCAGCCCTCATATTTCAGTGCTTCGTCCATGATGGCTTGTACCGTATCATCATCAAACTCTGTTGTGACAAGATACTGCGTTACCAGTTGCACATAAAACATATTGCCATAGTTGTATCGCCAGCCCCCATTGATAGGTATGGCTATGGGATTGGGGTAAGACACTTTTTCGCCACCTGAATACTCTTTTGAGAAACTTTGAGCCAGTTCAAAGGTATATTTATTTCCACGATTAGCCACATACCCTAAGAAACCACCACCATAATTGTAGGACTGGATAACCGATTCTAAATCTACACTGAGCCTTTCGCTACTGGCTAATAATTCACTGAAATACTTCACACCTTGCTTAATGGATTCTTCTGTACTCAATGAATTAGGTGGAAGACCGAGGGATTCCGAGGACTGCATAACATCTTCCGCAGTACCGCCCGATTCCACCTGTATAATCGCAAGAAGTATGTTGACATATTCTTCAACGCCATATTCTTTGGCATATTTTTCTACCATAGGCTTATGAGCCAGCACTTCTGCGGAAACATTCACACCTCCATAATGAATATTGGAAATTCCGCTGTCCTGTTCATCTGAAAATAAAATGGCAACAAACAGAAGCAGTGAGAAGACCATCAAGAATAATCCAGAACCACCAATCACTAAAGTTTTCAACTTCATGGTTTCTTACCGACTTTCTTAATGGTGGCGGTTTTGATTGGTGGTCTACTTCTTGTATTTTGTAGTGGTACTCTTTGAACAGTAGACGGACGTTCTTTTGTGATTGGACGTTGTGAAGTTCTATCTGCTGTAGTGGTTGAAGTTGCTGGCTTTTGAACGGTTTTTTCTTGAACGGTATTGCCTTGGCGTTCCACTTTTGGACTTGAAAAATCGGACTTAACTGCTGGACGCTCTTGTTTGGCTTGTTGAGATTCCTTATATGAAGTCTGAATATTAGACTGTTTTGAGGTCTGTTCATCATGATATTGTTCTTGTCTTGTAGTCGGTCTTTCATGAACAGAAGAAGCAGGCTGTTTTTTCTGTTTGACCTGTTCCATTTCAGAGCGACGCTTCGCAATGGTTTTTCGCCTTTGTTCCTGCTGTTCCTTGCGTCCACTGGCTCTGTCCGCTTTGGTTTGAGAAATACTACTGGTTAAATCACGGACATTCTCTTTTACTTTGGATTTTCCTTGATATACTGCATATCTTGCATTGGTCGGCAAATCTTTAACCTGTTCTTTCAAACCACTAGCAGTGTCTACCATTCTGTCTTTGGTATCAGCTACTGTACCGATGGTTTGACCGATACGTTTTCCAAGTGTTGATTTTTCCTTTCCGTCTGGTCGGGAGTGATCTGCTTGTGTCCTTGCAGAACTCCCCGAACCCGACTGTCCTTTTTTACCTGTAACAATGGCAGACCCAGCCCCTAGAGTAGTCATGGAACGTCCAAGTTTCCGCTGTAGACGGTGCATGTGAGCGTGCATAAGCATACGAGGTTTTCTCATCACACGACTTCCCACACTTTGAGAATCGTTACTCTGTAGAGAAAACATACTCATTAAATCGCCCAGCTTGAAGTAGATTCCTGCAAAGGTCACAATCTGTAGAAAAGCAATCAAAAAGAACGGATAACCAGCCGATAAGGTATAGAGCATGGTTGAAATACTAAATGCTGTCGTAATAATCAATGTGATTCCAGCTCGTGTCAAAATGGTATTAAAGAGCTTTGTTATGGCTCGTTTTGACATACCATCAAATGATGGAATCATGCTTAAAATAAAGCTCACAGGCAGAAACATAGCATAGATGATAAAAAGTACCTGCGAGAAAATCATGATTCCTGTTAATAGGAATACAAATATGGAAATCCCAATATTGAAGACAAATAGGAAGAAGACTGTACCTAAACGGTTAATGGTCTTTGTAATGGTTAGATTGGTATTGCTTCTGTCTTCAATTTCTTCCGCAACAATTTTTTCTCTGTCTTCGCCATTGTTGGAATCTGGGCTGGTGGAGAGCAGGCTTTCCACACGGTCAATACCGATACTTTCAATGTCTGAACTGTTGTATTGAAGCAGTAGCCACGGTTGCTGAACCTGTATGGAAAACAGGCTATCTCTGATTAAGTCCACGCTGTCCTTGCCTTGACTATCGGAATGGGGCATGACAATCTTCGTGCCAAGTGATAAACTGGCATTACTGATGTCTGATGAAAAGTCATTGATTTTTTTTAATGTAGTCGGGAGCGTAGGCAATAAAGGAAGCCGATAGGATAAACACCAGCACAAAATTCATAATGGCATGAATTGCCTTTGTGGTTTCTCTCTTTATCAGTCCCGTATAGGCAACATAAACCCCAAGAACCAAAATCAAGAGTAAGAGGAATCCAACATAGAAACCCTCTGTTGAAAATCCGTTTGCACTCACACCAGCTAAGGTCTGCATATTCTTACCAATGGAATCTGCTGTAGCGGAAATGAAGTCTAAGGAATAGGCTTCCTGTACTAAGTAACCTGTCGCATTGGAAACATACAAACTGATTGTCCAAATAAAATTGGTAATGGCATATAGTCCATACATGACCTGTTTTCCAATCCCGTCCGACCAGTTCCACGGAAGCCAGCCCCAGCTATTATCCACATAAAAATCCAGTTGATAGTTTTCAAGTGGGTATCGGCTGTATTCATTTGCCACATTGACCGTATCATCTACCAAGCCCGCAGCTTGAACCACCGTTCCCAGCATGGCTAAAAGAAAAATGGCAATCACAAGTGTGAAAGCCACTGTCATTGCCACTTTACCTAGACGTTTCAGCGTCCAGTTTGATTTTATTCTGTTTACTATTGATGGTTTCACATTTACACCTCTTTTCGCACAGGTGGTCTGGTATCAAAGGCATGGAGCAGTTCTTCAAATACAGGGTGGAACTGTATCACACCGACACGACCATATAAATCACTGATAAGGCATTGCCCGTTTTCCAAATCACGCAATCGCTTCTGATTGTTTTCGTCCTCTGGGTCTACACCAAAAAAGGCTAAGGTCTTTTTAATCTCGTTAAGGTCAGTGGAACGAAATGCAAATTTTAAGCCGAGGTTATTTTTCAGTTTTTCATCTAAGAGGTCGTCTGTATTTTGGGTCACGAAATATACCCCAGCGTTCATAGCACGACCAGCCCGAACCAGCTTCATAGATAGTGTTTTTCCTTGTGCTACCTGTAAAAAGCTCCATGCTTCGTCTAAATCTACAATCTTGAAAATGCTTCGGTCTGTATGGATAAAGTCTAAAGCAAAGGTACTAATGACAATCAGCATAGCAACGGATAAAAGCTCCATAGTGGTATATTCCTCAAAGGAAGTTTCCTTGTCGGGAAGTACCAAGTCCGCAACCTGTATAATGTTCAGTTGTTTTTCTAAGCTGATAGACTGCTCCACATAACCATTACTGAATAATAAATGTGCAAAGTCATAGTCTGTAAAACTTTCGATATGGTCGGCTATACTGGTACTTAGTGGCGTATTCTCAACCCGTAATTCCTCAATCACTTTCATCAACCCTCGTACTTCACTATTGGTTACTGCACGAATGGCTTTTCTAAGGATTGGGAAGCGTTCCCCATCACGAGAGGAAATCCCCGTAAGGAATGTCAGAATATCAATAGCCAGTGATTCAGAATCTTTGGGATTTTTCATAATCACATAAGGGTCAAGTAAGCCTTTGTTTTTCTCATCAGAAGTCAGAGTGACGATATTGATTTCATGGGAAATCTCTGGCAAGGTTTCTTTCCATCTGCCACGTTCTGCTTTTGGGTCTACAATCACTGCTTGTGCCCCATAAAGCACCGCATAATAGACGATAAGGTTATTCGCAAAGGATTTACCACCACCCAGCGAACCAACAAAAGCCGACGCTAACGCATTGGTTACTGAACCCTTAACCCCTTGACTGGCAAGAGCAGGTTTCAGATAGACATTGCGTCCAGTATCTAAGCTGTAGCCAACATAAATCCCCTCATTTTCCCCCAGCATTTGAGTAGCACCAAAACCTAAACCAGCGAGGAAATCAGAGGTCACGTATTGAATATAATCATTCATATAACGCTTGCTGGCAGGTAAAAATTCTTCATGTAAGCCGAGCATATCCCCAAATGGTCGTACCAGTTTTACGCTTAAATCGTCATAAAAATCTTTCACTTCATTACAACGACGTTTGAGTTCGTCAAGATCATTTGCTGATACCCTTACCACATAAGACAGCTTGTACATAGATTCCTTGCTTTGGTCTAAATTGGTTTCCAGCTCATTCACACTTTCCAGAGCTTCCGCCACATTGGAGCTGGTTTCATTATCACTTTGCCAAGCGTGGTTATCCAAGTCTTTCAGTTCTTTCTTTTTATTGCGGACAGTAGATAGGGCTTTACGATTCGCTACAATTTCCACATTCATTGACGTATCAATCGGGAATGTAAATTGCTGTTGCTGGTAGTAGAAGATTTCAGAGGACGGGAAGTCCAGTTCTCCGACAATGCTGTTAATGGTAAAGTAAGCTACATAGACGGTTTCATCTTCCTGCTGGATTTTCAAATATCGCTGTTTTTCTTCCACCAAACAGCGAGTAGGCTTAATCAAGTCATAGTATTTAATCAGCGTTTCATTATCCAGCTTTTTCTTTGATAGATGGTACTCATACTCTTCATAGGCAGTGCCTGTCTGTCCGTAAAGGTGTTCAATCAGATAGCCGAAGTCGTCCTTATCTAACCTGCGGATTTTGAAACGACGAGAGATTTTATTTTCTAAGAGCTTTTCCATCTTCTGAAAACGCAGGATTTCATCATTACTCATACTAACAAAATCGCCCATCAGCTTATGGTTCACATCATAGACAAAATCAGACAAAGCATTTTTTGCTTCAACGGTAAGACTTTTCATAGAAAACTCCTGATCGTTGAGAAGCAACTTAAAGCCGATAAAGAAACGGTAGTTCACTTGATTTTCGCCAATCATGGATATTAAAGCGTCTGTCTGTTGGTCGATTTTGTCATAGGCAACCGCTTTGAGCTTGCCAGTGACTTCATTTTTGGAACGCTCTTGTGCAGAACGTATGCTGGATTCTGTACTGATTTGTAAAGCATGAATTTTGCCATCACGATTTTGTGCGATAAGCTGTCTGAAAGAATCATGCACTTGTATTTTCTGTTCTGGACTTAGAAATGAGTAATTGTAAGGAACAAGCTCATAGTAAGCATAACATTCCCCGTCTTTATTCCAGACGAGATTGTTTTCAATGTATTTAATTGGATATGCCATAAAATTCACTCCTAACTGCTGTAATGGCTTCTTGTGGCTGGTTTCTGCCAAGCGTTACTTTTTTTCCTGCATAGGTCAGCTTTGGTCGCAGTGCATAAGCAATGACAGACTTCAAAAATCCATAAGGCTTTTTACCATCAAAAGTTTTTGTAGACATAAACCATGTGAAAGCCACAGGAATCCCAAAGTATTTGAGAAATGCTCCCTCTATCATGGAAAGAGGGGGCAAGTTGCCAAGTATCATCACTGCAAAGAGTGACACGACAAACCATGTCATTTGCGTAAAGGTTATGGGAAACGGAAGTCTAAAATCATTGATAGAATACAGTACCTTTTCCACAGACCAGATACTGGTATAGCTTCGTATTTTCTTCATGTAATCAATCCTTTCATAAAAAATAGGGGTAGCTGATTGAGCCACCCCGTAAAATAGAAAATCTGCCAGTAGTAATGTACCGACAGATTTAATAGACGATTTCAAAAATCCCATGATTGGTTGAGATAAACGTTCCTGAAAGGTCTAAATCCCGACCATAGGCTTGATAATCAATATAGTTTTGAAGACTAGCTGGTACTTCGCCTAAAGCACCCGTTTCTTCAATGTAGTAGCGTGCCACGTCATACATATCATCACAATCGGAATGAATGATAATATCCTCTTGATGTTCGCTTAGTTCTTCAATGCTTGAAAAATGAGTGAGCAGAGCAGATAGCTCCGATTGTAATTCTTCGGGTAATTCCGATACCATTTCCCATAGTCGATTGAGTTCGCCAATGGAAGTGTATTCGTCAACCGTAAAGGGTAACTCGTAGTCATGAATGGCGTATTCCTCATATTCATCATTCAAGCCGATTTTCTCTTTGACTTCCTCAAAGTCAATGGGAAAGGTAAACCACGCACCGACCAATTCGCCCTCATTGTATTTGCCTAAATTCGCAATATAGACTTGCATATCGTCCATATATTCACGTCCTTTCTTTGTAGAGATTCAAAAATCCCTACCGCACTTCGTTTGGTGTACCATTCCTTTGCGGAACATAAGAAAACCACTTATATTCCACAAAAGAACGGTTTTATTTAAGCACCAATAATGCGATTGAATAGCTCTAGTAAAATGTCTTTTACTCCAGCAGCGTTGAAGACTAAGCCAACCGCAATAATCGCAATAATTAAAAAGCCAATCAGTTTGCTAAACTCACGCTTGAAGCCAAGATACAAGCCAATCACAACGATTGCTAAAAGCACCAGTGATTGAGCGTTTGATAGAAACCAGTTATAAAGGTTTTGTCCAAAATTCATAAAAATGTTCTCCTCTCTATATTCAATGAATTTGTATTTGAGTTATTTTTTTGTTGTTATCACGTCCTGTTCTTTTACTGACTGTTGCTTCAAAATCTGCTTGTGTCGGTCTGTCAGTTTCGCATGGTCGAGAATGTCTTTTACAACCTGCGTCTGGTTGATTTCATCAAGTTTAATCGCAACCTTTAAGGTCGGGGCAACTTGATGAGATAGCCAGTTCAGCGTCCTTTGGAAGGAGTAAGGCTCTGGTTTTGTGGTTAGTTTTAATCGTTCACGATTGTTCCCAATAAACCAAGCCCATTCTTCATTCAGTTTCCAATCAGAACGAGGTTTGGAATCGTCTTTATCTACAAAACGGATATACCGATTGATAATTTTAAAGGCGGTATGCTCTGGATTGTCATAGACGAGTAAATCACGGACTGCATAATAGGCACGCTCATTTTTCAATCGAATCTCAAAACGGTTTTTTACTTCTGCGTCTTCAATGGGAATATCATTTTTCTTGTACTGCTCGTAGTCCTTTTCATAGATACAGAAATAAACTTCACTTTGTAATGAACCGATATAGAGGGTGTTTCCCATACATTCCTTTTCCTCTTTGCGTACCAGTTCGCCACTGCGATAGCTTTTAAAACTGCGGAAGACGGAGATACATTCTTCCTGTTGGCACTTTTCAGTGAGTACAGGGATATTTAAAATCCCTGTCTTATCGTTAATGGCAAGGTCAAGGCGTTTCATCACACCGCCAGCCACCAAAACGTCCATAAAGAACTCATACCAGCTTCTTTGTTGTGCCAGAAGATAGCTTTCAAATTGTCTGCACCCACGACCTTTCAATTCCACCAGAACTCCTTTGTCCAGTTCATGGGAGCAAAGGACGAATATGTCGCCTAAAGCATAATGCTCTGAATAAGAATAGAAACCATAGTCCTCATGAAGAAAATAGGACAGTTTCAGTTGTAAGATGTTTTCGACCACCTGCTGTACGTCTGTTGTCGGAAAGCGAATTCTTACATAATCAAACAGCATTTCAAGGGGAGCGTCGGGATTGAAGCGTTCCAGAGCTTCCCAAAGGGACTGCTGTAAATCCTCTGATGGCTTGACTTTTCCTGTTTCAATATCGCTTAGATACTGCCTTGTAATACCAGTCGCAACAGCTAAACGGTTTTGAGATAGTCCATAAGCCAAGCGTTTTTCTTTTAAATGCTGTAACCAAGTTTGTTCATTCAGTAAAAATCCCTCCAATCAAAAAGGCGTATGTCAACTTTTAAAGCCCATTTGACATACGCTGAAATTTTGTAAATCCCTTGTAACCAAAGGATTTTCTAATGTTTTTTTGACTGTTTCCTGTCGATTTGTACCCCCCTGTTAGATACGGGGGGGGTAAGTGCTGGCGTGGCTATTGCCACACCAGCCAGCAAGATCAGTCCACACCTGCGACTTCCGCTTCGCACGTCGCCTGCGTGGACTGTCTGCTGTTGGATAACTTTTTAATTTCCTCCAAGAAATCATATCCTTTTGGTACAAGGGGAGTATAAAACTCTGATATGACACTTGTTCCTACATCAACATAGCCACGACCTTTGATTCGCTTTAAGAAGAAATCCTTTTGTACGTCACTGCCAAACATCATGCCATAGCCCATTTCAGACATACGACCTAAAGCCACTCTGAAATTAAACTGATCACGGATTCCGTCGCCTAAATATTTTGCGTCTGGACGTTGACAAGCCAGTATTAGAAAGAAGCCAGCTTGACGACCTAACATGACAATCTGTTTCAGCTTATTCATAACTGCGGTGTTTTCTTTTGTTCCCAGCATTTCCATGAAAGCGACGTATTCATCAAAGATTAAGAAGTGTGCCGGGAGACCTAAGTAAGCATAATTTTTGCCAGTCTTATAGTTCTTCATCTGCTTCATTTCCTCACTACGTTTCATCATTTCTTCATAGAATGTTTCAATGCAAGAAAGCAAGTCTTCTTTTCTATAGTAGACATTTGCCATCACAGAACCTAAGTCCGCAAGATCAGCATTTTTCGGGTCAAGAATATACAGTTTTGAATCTGTATGAAGCAAGGCTTCAATCAGTGTCAGTATAAAGTAAGTTTTACCGCCACCTGTACCACCAGCAATCAACATATGAGGGAGCTTATCATATTCCCACCATACGTTTTTCATTAAGCGAAGTTTACCATCTTTAGCTTCTACTTCATCAATAGAAATACGACTGGCTATGGTGTCATAGAGCAAAGTATATTCCACATAGGAATCCTTTAACTCTTTATCCGTCAGCTCACAGTACAAGCCACTCTCTAATTTCTTTTCCAAGTGTAAGAGTTGGTCTTGATATTTTCCCAGCGTGATTTCCACCCGTATCTGTATCAAGCCATTTTTAAGTCGATAATACATTTTAGGGAAGTAGGTTATCTTTTCCTTTGTACGACCAGCACTATCTTTAAAGAAACCCTCTGTTTTGACCTGTTCAGATTCATACCACTTGTTTTCAAGTATCATCTTTGCCAGTTTTTGACGGTGGTAAAGTTGTTTAACCGTATCATAGCGAACCCGTTTGAATACAAACGCTACCAGCAAGCAGATAAGAATTGCGACACTGAAACTGATAATTAAATAGGGAATGTCAATCTTATCTGCTTGTGATAGGTTAAAATCCTGCCAGTTGATCTGCTGGATTGTCTTCACATGAAACAGTCCGACAACCAGCAGGAAAACAGGCAGGAGTGACGCTATCGTAAAATGAAAGACTAAATCTTTACCAGATGGGCGAATCCTTTTACCACGCTGTTTCATGCGAAAAAGTCTCCTTTCTACCTAGCGACTATTTGTCTTGTGTCGGTTCTTTCTTTGCTTGTGGTTGAGCTTTGAATGAACTAGAATCCTTTGTCAGCACAATATCGTCTGCCTTGATATACCAGTCAACATCTGCTCCTTGATAGGTGGCAGTAGCAACGGTGTCCGCAATGGGATTGATAAGTTCCACCCGTGCGTTATAATCAAACTCTTTCAAAGGCACGCTGGCAGGAATACTTACTTGAATCATGCGTCCTTGTCCTTTGGATTTTAAGTCATAGGTACGTTCCTTGATTTCATCTGAAACCGACCCGTCTTCATTTTGGATTCTCACTTCACGACGTAGAGCAGAGAATTTCAATTCTCCAAAAGTCGTGTCTTTATCTAATACAATGCCATTTGCTAATCTCATCATTTTTCCTCTCTTTCTTTATTCTTTTATCATGTCGTCAGCATGTAAAAGGTAATTTGTAAAACCACGAGTGCCGATTTTGTAGCCCTCTGCGGTAATACGTGGATTGACTAACTTCACACGTTCCTCAAAGCCGAAATGTTTTTCGCCAGCTTCAGCAGGAAGCACCACCACAATATCATCTGCTCTTTGAACATCAGAATAGAGATTATAGCTTCTTGATAAGACAGTTAGCCGTCCGTTGATTCTTCGCTGAACGACTTTATCCTCGCCAGCAAATTCTAAATTGCCGAATGTTTTTTCCATGTTGGGAATCACAAATTTAAGTTCCATATTTTTACCTATCCTTTCTTTTTTATTGGCTGAATGAATGTTTGATGGTCTTAAAGAGTGGGGAACGACCTTTTGATTCTTGATTTTTTGTTTTCATAAGTTCACTTCCTTTCAAAATCGGGTAAAAAAATAGACACCTCATTTTTTGAAGTGTCTACCTATTAAATATTCAAATTTTATTGGAAGTATCTTTATATCTTCACTTTTCAAGGATAAATCGTCGTATCAAAGCTCATTCATAAGTAGTAAATTAGTAGTAAATTGAGTGGTTTTGACCTTGATAAAGTGTGATAAGTCCAGTTTTTATGCGGATAACTAGATTTTTATGCTATTTTTAAACCCAAAAATAGTTTTTTAATGATTCATAATTCATGGGTTATGACTGTAGGTAATGCAGAAGAATTAAGAAAGACAGCGGATTTACTTGATAAAACAGATGCTGTTAGTAATTCAGCGTATTTGGATAAAGCAAAAAACTTAGATCAAGAACAATTAAAGCAGATGTTAGATGCAGAAACATGGCTTACTGCTGAAGAAGCCTTATCTTTTGGCTTAATAGATGAAGTTTTAGGAGCTAATGAAATAGCTGCTAGTATCTCTAAAGAGCAGTATAAGCGTTTCGAGAACGTCCCGGAAGATTTAAAGAAAGATGTAGACAAAATCACAAAAATTGATGATGTAGATACATCTGAATTGGTTGAAACACCTAAAGAAAGTATGTCACTAGAAGAAAAAGAAAAAAGAGAAAAAATTAAACGCGAATGCGAAATTTTAAAAATGACAATGAGTTATTAGGAGGAAATGAAATGCCGACATTATATGAATTAAAACAATCATTAGGTATGATTGGACAACAATTAAAAAATAAAAATGATGAGTTGAGTCAGAAAGCAACAGATCCAAATATTGATATGGAAGACATCAAACAACTAGAAACAGAAAAAGCAGGCTTACAACAAAGATTTAACATTGTTGAAAGACAAGTACAAGACATTGAAGAAAAAGAAAAAGCGAAAGTTAAAGACACAGGAGAAGCTTATCAATCTTTAAATGATCATGAGAAGATGGTTAAAGCTAAGGCAGAGTTTTATCGTCACGCGATTTTACCAAATGAATTTGAAAAACCTTCAATGGAGGCACAACGTTTATTACACGCTTTACCAACAGGTAATGATTCAGGTGGAGATAAGCTCTTACCAAAAACACTTTCTAAAGAAATTGTTTCAGAACCATTTGCTAAAAACCAATTACGTGAAAAAGCTCGTCTAACTAACATTAAAGGTTTAGAGATTCCAA
>NZ_JACYHC010000521.1:0-3880 GCF_017152085.1 Staphylococcus sp. EG-SA-2 | reverse complement strand
TTTATCTAATTTGATTGAGGAAACATGCATAGGTGAAAATTAGAAATACATTAAAAATATTGAATTAATTTTTCGACCTACAAGTTGAGGAAAATTTAACTAGATTTGAGGATTAGCAAAGTGAAAACAATTCAATTACACAAGACAACTTTGATATTAATTGCGATATTATTGTTTTATACTTTTATGGGTATCTTACTACCAATCATGCACGATGATTTACAATGGTTTAGCAATTATAATACTGATATTTTAAAAGTAGGATTTGCATCACTTAATGGTCGCTATATCGGAAATATCTTTGAAATTATAGCTGTACATGTAAGCTGGTTACGTTGGCTTTCATATGGTCTCATTAGTATGGGCATCATTTGGATGATTATGCACATTACACGTTGTAAAGCGTGGACAAGCTATTATTTGTTAGCATTTTCTTTAATGTTAATTTTACCAAGTGCTATTTATGCAGATACATATGGCTGGTTTGCAGGATTTTATAATTATGCGACATCAACACTAATTTCACTCTTTATTATTTATTATTGTATTAATGCAATTATATATAAAGAAAAGCAGCCGGTAAGTGTTACTGTACTATTCTATGTTTTATGCTTCTTCGGTCAATTATTTATGGAGAATGTGACATTATTCCACTGTATCATTTTAATTTTAGCTTTTCTATATGAATTTACTGCAAATCGAACACTTAATTATAAATTATTGTTTTCATTTATGATTGCTACTATAGGTACAATCATTATGTTTTCCAATCCAAATTATCGCAAAATTTTATTTGAAGGATCAGAATATCAACAAGTTTCAAATAATCAAGGTATCTTTTCAAAATTTGCAGAAATGATATCAACGTCACTTCCATATGGTGTCATTTTCAGTCAGATTATAATTTTAAGTATGATTGCAGCGCTTATTATTTATCTACTGCTTAGAAGTGATCGGTATGTACATTTAACAATATTAAAGCGTCGTATCATTATGATAGGATTTATCACTTTACCGCTTTATTATTTACTATTTTACAATCAGTTTTTATTAAATAAAAATACAGATATTGGATTGGTTGGTTTTGTGAACGTAATTGTATGTGGTTACTTTGCGTTTTCGATATTTGTAGGTATTTATTTGTCTATTAATGATCGTAAAACACAAATCACTTTATATTCCTTACTTATTGCAATATGTGTTTCGGCGTCGACACTAGTCATTGTTACTCCAATAGAACCAGGTAATTTTTTGATTGTTTATACGATACATGTAATCATTTTAATTATTTTATTAAAAGAATTTCGGAAATATAAGTCAATCAATGTTAATTTTATTAAAGGTGCATCACTAGTTTTAGCTGTGATATATCTTAGTGCATTTATTTATGTTCATTATGAACATGAAAAAAGAGTTCAGTTATTAAAACAACAAATTAAAGATCATCCACGACAAGAGGTTTATACAGTGGAATCATTGCCGTTTGAACATTATATGCATCATCCGTCACCAATCAATAAAAATTACCAAGAGTGGTTTAATAATTATGAAGAATTACCGAAAATGACCAAAGTTAAATATATTCCATTTGGTTCAGACGATTCATAACTTATTCTTACCTATAAAAATTTAAAATAGCAGCATAAAAATATTAAAAAGTAGACATAATCATGAAATGATAATGTGCATCTCAAAAGTTGGACTTTTAACCTGACTTTATGGAGTGCTCATCAAGAACAATCATGATTATGTCTTTTTTATTTTTTAGCTAAGTCTATATAGGCACTTGTTTTATTTGAAATTAGGTCGTGTATAAATACTCTATGAGATAGTTTCTTTAATTACGACATCACAGTCGAATATGCTAAAATATATATAAATTAGTTCTGGAGGTTAAAATTGTGAATAAATTAGTATTAATCGATGGTAATAGCTTAAGTTTTAGAGCTTTTTATGCATTACCTTTGTTATCAAACAAAGCAGGCATTCATACCAATGCAGTATATGGTTTTGCAATGTTACTAGAGAAGATTTTAAAAGAAGAAAAGCCAAATCATTTTTTAGTAGCGTTTGATGCAGGTAAAACAACTTTCAGACATGAAAAATATAGTGAATATAAAGGTGGACGCCAGAAAACGCCGCCTGAACTAAGTGAGCAATTTCCTTATATACGCCAATTATTAGATGCTTATCATATTAAACGTTATGAATTAGATAACTATGAGGCAGATGATATTATCGGAACTTTAAGTAAAGAAGCAGATAAAGCGGGCTTTCAGACAATTATTATAACGGGAGACCGAGATTTAACACAACTTGCAACGGATAATGTAACCATTTATTACACTAAAAAAGGTGTTACTGATGTTGATCATTATACACCTGACTTTATTGCGGAAAAATACAACGGGTTAACACCTAATCAAATTATTGATATGAAAGGATTAATGGGAGATACTTCTGATAATATACCAGGTGTTGCAGGTGTTGGAGAGAAAACAGCAATAAAATTGCTAAACCAATTTGACACAGTAGAAGGTGTCTATGAACATTTAGATGAAATTTCAGGTAAAAAGTTAAAAGAAAAACTTCAAAATAGCAAAGAAGATGCATTAATGAGTAAAGAATTAGCAACGATTAATGTAGATAGTCCGATTGAAGTAAAACTTGAAGATACGTTAATGACTCATCAAGATGAACAACAAGAAAAAATCGAATTGTTTAAGAAGTTAGAATTCAAACAATTGTTGTCTGACATTGATCAATCAGCAAGCGTTGAAGATGCAATAGAAAAGACATTTGAAATTGAAACGTCTTTTGATAATATTGATTTTACTTCATTGAAAGAAGCGGCCATCCATTTCGAATTAGACGGTGGTAACTATTTGCGAAATAATATTTTAAAATTCTCTTTATTTACAGGTGAGAAACATATTGTAATTAATGCGGATGACATAAATAATTATGCCGAACTAGTTTCATGGTTAGAAAATCCGAATACGAAAAAAGTCGTATATGATGCTAAAAAAACATATGTAGCATCACATAGATTGGGAATTGATATTCAAAATATTTCTTTCGATATTATGTTGGCCAGTTATATAATTGATCCATCTCGTACGATTAGTGATGTTCAATCAGTTGTTTCATTGTACGGTCAAAGTTTTGTGAAAGACGATGTAAGTATATATGGAAAAGGTAAGAAATTTAAGGTACCTGAAGATGATGTTTTAAATCCATATGTTGCTTCTATTACTGATGCAATTTACTTTGCGAAACCAAATATGGATAAACAATTAGAAGAATACAATCAGGTAGAACTCTTAGCTGATTTAGAGCTACCGCTAGCTAAGATTTTAAGTGAAATGGAAGAAATTGGTATATTTACAGATGTTCATGATTTAGAAGAAATGGAAAAAGAAATTCAAGAAAAATTAGACGTCTTGATTCGAAATATCCATGATGCAGCTGGTGAAGATTTTAATATAAATTCTCCTAAACAATTAGGTGTTGTATTGTTTGAGACATTACAATTACCTGTTATTAAAAAGACGAAAACAGGATATTCTACTGCTGTAGATGTCTTAGAGCAATTGCAAGGTGAACATCCTATCATTGATTATATTTTAGAATATCGTCAATTATCTAAGTTACAGTCTACTTATGTTGAAGGATTGCAAAAGGTAATTAGTGATGATCAACGTATCCATACACGTTTTAACCAAACTTTAGCGCAAACTGGACGTTTATCAAGTGTAGATCCTAATTTACAAAATATTCCGGTTAGACTTGAAGAAGGGCGTAAAATAAGAAAAGCCTTTAAACCAACTTCAAAAGATAGCGTTATATTATCAGCAGATTATTCTCAAATTGAATTGCG
>NZ_JACYHC010000520.1:0-3916 GCF_017152085.1 Staphylococcus sp. EG-SA-2 | reverse complement strand
TATTAAGTCAATTAGTTAGGACGACATTTACTGCTGAAGAAGGTAATGAACTAGCAGTAAGTGATTTTTCTGCAATAGAGGCAAGAGTCATAGCATGGTATGCAAAAGAACAATGGCGTTTAGATGTGTTCAACACACACGGAAAGATATATGAAGCATCGGCTTCTCAAATGTTTAATGTCCCGGTAGAAAGCATAACTAAAGGCGACCCTCTCAGACAAAAGGGAAAAGTGTCCGAATTAGCTTTAGGTTATCAAGGTGGCGCTGGAGCTTTAAAAGCGATGGGCGCATTGGAAATGGGCATTGAAGAAAATGAATTACAAGGTTTAGTTGATAGTTGGCGTAACGCAAATCCTAACATAGTTAATTTTTGGAAGGCTTGCCAAGAGGCTGCAATTAATACTGTGAAATCCCGAAAGACGCATCATACGCATGGAGTTAGATTTTATATGAAAAAAGGTTTTCTAATGATTGAACTGCCTAGTGGAAGAGCTTTAGCTTATCCAAAAGCTTCAGTTGGTGAAAATAGTTGGGGTAGTCAAGTTGTTGAATTTATGGGCTTAGATCTTAACCGTAAATGGTCAAAGTTAAAAACGTATGGTGGGAAGTTAGTCGAGAATATTGTTCAAGCAACTGCAAGGGATTTACTTGCGATTTCTATAGCTAGGCTTGAAGCATCAGGTTTTAAAATAGTTGGACATGTCCATGATGAAGTAATTGTAGAAATACCTAGAGGTTCAAATGGACTTAAGGAAATCGAAACTATCATGAATAAGCCTGTCGATTGGGCAAAAGGATTGAATTTGAATAGTGACGGATTTACTTCTCCGTTTTATATGAAGGATTAGGAGTGTGATTGAATGCAACATCAAGCTTATATCAATGCTTCTGTTGACATTAGAATTCCTACAGAAGTCGAAAGTGTTAATTACAATCAGATTGATAAAGAAAAAGAGAATTTGGCGGACTATTTATTTAATAATCCAGGTGAACTATTAAAATATAACGTTATAAATATCAAGGTTTTAGATTTAGAGGTGGAATGATGGCTAGAAGAAAAGTTATAAGAGTGCGTATCAAAGGAAAACTAATGACATTGAGAGAAGTTTCAGAAAAATATCATATATCTCCAGAACTTCTTAGATACAGATACAAACATAAAATGCGCGGCGATGAATTATTGTGTGGAAGAAAAGACTCAAAATCTAAAGATGAAGTTGAATATATGAAGAGTCAAATAAAAGATGAAGAAAAAGAGAGAGAAAAAATCAGAAAAAAAGCGATTTTGAACCTATACCAACGAAATGTGAGAGCGGAATATGAAGAAGAAAGAAAGAGAAGATTGAGACCATGGCTTTATGATGGAACGCCTCAAAAACATTCACGTGATCCGTACTGGTTCGATGTCACTTATAACCAAATGTTCAAGAAATGGAGTGAAGCATAATGAGCATAATCAGTAACAGAAAAGTAGATATGAATGAAACACAAGACAATGTTAAACAACCTGCGCATTACACATACGGCGACATTGAAATTATAGATTTCATCGAACAAGTTACGGCACAGTATCCACCACAATTAGCATTCGCAATAGGTAATGCAATCAAATACTTGTCTAGAGCACCGTTAAAGAATGGTCATGAGGATTTAGCAAAGGCGAAGTTTTACGTCGATAGAGTGTTTGACTTGTGGGAGGGGTAACGATGGCAACGCAAAAACAAGTTGATTACGTAATGTCATTACAGGAGCAACTGGAATTAGAAGACTGCGAAAAATATACAGACGAACAAGTTAAAGCAATGAGTCATAAAGAAGTTAGCAATGTGATTGAGAACTATAAGACAAGCATAAGGAATGAAGAACTATATTACGAATGCATGTCGTTTGGACTGCCTAATTGTTAAAAGGAGTGACGACCATGACAGATAGCGCACGTAAAGAACGCTTAAACCAATTTTTCGGCTCTAAAAGATATCTGTATCAGGATAACGAACGAGTGGCACATACTCATGTAGTAAATGGCACGTATTACTTTCATGGGCATATCGTGCCAGGTTGGCAAAGCGTTAAAAAGACATTTGATACTGCTGAAGAGCTCGAAATATATATAAAGCAACATGGTTTGGAATACGAGGAACAGAAGCAACTAACTTTATTTTAGAGGAGATGGAAATGATGAATAACCGCGAACAAATTGAACAATCAATTATCAGTGCTAGTGCGTATAACGGCAATGACACAGAGGGATTACTAAAAGAGATTGAAGACGTGTATAAGAAAGCGCAAGCGTTTGATGAAATACTTGAAGGTTTACCTAATGCTATGCAAGATGCACTCAAAGAAGATATTGGTCTTGATGAAGCAGTAGGGATTATGACGGGGCAAGTGGTCTATAAATATGAGGAGGATCAGGAAAATGACTAATACATTAACAATTGATCAGTTACAAGAGTTATTACAAATACAAAAGGAGTTCGACGATAGAATACCAACGCTGAACTTACGAGATAGCAAAATAGCATATGTAGTTGAATTCTTTGAATGGTTTAATACATTGGAAACGTTTAAGAACTGGAAGAAGAAACCAGGTAAGCCGTTAGATGTTCAGTTAGATGAATTAGCGGACATGTTGGCGTTTGGATTGAGTATTGCGAATCAAGTAGGAGTGTCATCAGAAGAGATAAAAGAAGCGATTGAATCAAGTTTTAAAAATAGTGAATTTCACAACATGTTTAATTTTAAAGATAAAGAATTTGCTCAAGACGCAGTTGTTAGCACACCACAGATAATATTCAAAGAATTTTATCCTGACCAATTGGCAATTGTAATAGCGATAGACATAGCTTTCAACTTATATTCTATCGACCAGCTCATTGACGCATACAAAAAGAAAATGAAAAGGAATCATGAAAGACAAGATGGAACAGCAGACGCAGGAAAAGGATACGTGTAAAGACATCTTAGATCGAGTCAAGGAGGTTTTGGGGAAGTGACGCAATACTTAGTCACAACATTCAAAGATTCAACAGGACGCAAGCATACACACATAACTAAAGCTAAAAGCAATCAAAGGTTTACAGTTGTTGAGGCAGAGAGTAAAGAAGAAGCTGAGCGCAAATACGAGGCACAAGTTAAAAGAGATGCAGTTATTAAAGTGGGTCAGTTATTTGAAAATATAAGGGAGTGTGGGAAATGACGGAGGTTAAAATTAAAACTATTTCAGATAGAGTTTATTACACAACAACAGATCTAGCTTCTGACGATTATATTAATCTTGTTATGAATCTAGTGATTGAGGATTTTCTTCCGGTCAAAGATGTGTTCAACAATGAAGTATGGGTTAAAAGAGATGAGATTGAATCATTTACATTTATTAAGGAGGCAAACGATGATTAACATACCTAAAATGAAATTCCCGAAAAAGTACACTGAAATAATCAAAAAATATAAAAATAAAGCACCTGAAGAAAAGGCTAAGATTGAAGATGATTTTATTAAAGAAATTAAAGATAAAGACAGTGAATTTTACAGTCCTACGATGGCTAATATGAATGAATATGAATTAAGGGCTATGTTAAGAATGATGCCTAGTTTAATTGATACTGGAGATGACAATGATGATTAAAAAACTTAAAAATATGGATGGGTTCGACATCTTTATTGTTGGAATACTGTCATTATTCGGTATATTCGCATTGCTACTTGTTATCACATTGCCTATCTATACAGTGGCTAGTTACCAACACAAAGAATTACATCAAGGAACTATTACAGATAAATATAACAAGAGACAAGATAAAGAAGACAAGTTCTATATTGTATTAGACAACAAACAAGTCATTGAAAACTCCGACTTATTATTCAAAAAGAAATTTGATAGCGCAGACATACAAGCTAGGTTAAAAGTAGGCGA
>NZ_JACYHC010000519.1:0-3927 GCF_017152085.1 Staphylococcus sp. EG-SA-2 | reverse complement strand
GGTCATCACAATGCACGAATACTTCTACACCGTCGCCACTACCTACAACATTTGTAGCTTTAACTTTTAGTCCAAAGTTATCCATAAAAAATTGTTCGCCACGTTTAGCAATTTTATCTTTATGCTTCTTCGAAAATTCAATCGCATCTTTTTCTGCAGGTGGTTGGAAGCCTTGTCCTACATATTTTGAAGCTTCCATTTCTTCTGGCACTGATTTTGTTTCATTGTTGGATTCGTTATTGGTAGTTGAACATCCTGATAGTAGTATCGTTGCTATTAAGATTAGTTTTGTTCTTTTAAACATAGCTCATCACCCATTTATGTGTTTGTAAAACTTTTATGTTAAAAAAACTACTTATTCTCAAAGAAAACAAGTAGCATTTAATAAATTACTTAGTATACAGCTAGTTTTTCTAATTGTTCTTTAACTTGAATTAAGTTTGACCGTATTAGAGAGGCAGATTGATCCATCGTTTGAATTGCTTGTCCTTCATTTTCGTTCAAGCCATTACAAACAACTTCAAACTGTTGTGCCATTTGATCAAGACGTGCATGAGCTTGTGTGTTTAAAATAAACATATCATCATAATGTGATGGCGAATAGATAATTCGTCGTTGTATACAAACGTATAAAAACCTTGTCATATCAACGGTTTTGGCATTTTTAAACCTCTGTGTTTTCCACGCATGTTTGCCCTTATTTAAATAATTTGCCCTTTTTTCGCCCCGAAAAAAAAAACACAAAAAATAACCACACTCCTAAATTAATAGGTGGTGTGGTTTTGTTGATTGTAGGGGTATAAAAATAACCGCATTATTAAAGATACGGTTACTCTGTTATCTGTAAATATAATAGTAGTTTAAAAATTAGTCGTTATTGTTAGTTCTTTTTTTATCTGATTCTTTTGTTTCTCCTAATTCGCAAACAGGACTCCACATAAAAATCAACTCCTTTATATACCATAATGATACTATATTTTCTAGTTTATTTCAATTTTTCAGTTTTTAAAAATGAGTTTCTGTTTTTATTTATACGCTTTTCTGTTTTCTTTTTAAATTTTATCTTTTTGTTATTCCATTCATTGTAAAATTCTATTAAATTAACATAAAATTTTTCATGCCCTATTTTATTTGTTGATGAGATATCAATGTAAAGACTCAATATTGTTTTTAAATAGATTTGATGCAACGACTGATAAACCGTATTACTATCTGCTATGTTATTGGTAAAATGCATAGAAAAATATTCTAATTTATTCATGCAATATATATGGGTTTCATTATACTTCTTAATGAGTGTATTTATACCTTGCAATACGTCATTACTTTTAATAACAATTTCTTTTTCACCTGTCGAAAAAGTCCACTGTTTATCTCCTATATTTTCTTTAATTGTTTTCTTGTTGTCAAATTCTAAAATTATAGCCCGTAAACACTCTTCTTTATAATTCTCGTTCTTGAAAGTACGAAGCAAAATTTTTATAAATTCGGTATTGGTGACTTTTTTATAAGTGTGATATTTTGCAATCTCTTTATCAGTAAAGACTGTTCTTAGTTCGTGATTATCAAAACTTAAATTCATCTTATTCTCTAATTCATTAATTTTATCTTGCAAACCAACATTTTCTAAAATTTTCTTGTTTATCTCCCCTATATCAAAACTCCTTTTCGAAATTAATTTTGAAAACTCGTCTGCCATTTCAACAGCCTTTTCTTTCCTTTTATACCTTTTGTTAAATTTATGAACCACCGTTGCAGCATAATACGATATCCCACCAGATAAAATAGATGATATTATCGGTATGTATATATCACCTTTCATATTTCCACCTCTTTTAACACAATTAAGTATTATGATACACAACTTGCGCAAAAAGATGTAGACAGAACATAATGGCGAACAAAAACAACCACCCAGTAACTAGTATGGGTGGCGTAGCGACTATAACAACTCTATGTTATCAAGATATATGTATCGAGTGATGGCAAGGAAGAAGTCTCCTGCGGGACCAACAGTCAGATATATGGCCTCTGCCGGGCTATATAGTTCACTCCTACTATATAAAAGTAAGTATAACATAAAAAGCACCCCGTAAACTGTTATACGGGAATGCTAAAGTCATATATACTACGGGGAGTAGTATGAAAACTATGCTCTCTATCGTAAGAAAAAACACCCAGTGACATGCTTGGGTGAACAAGGATAGATGTAAATAGTTGATGCATGTGTAACACATCATAACAAAAAACTAGCCCGAAGGCTAGCTATAACATAAAAAAATAGGCAAGTACCGAAGTACCTGCCAGTTACGCACATTTAAATCTTGAGAGTAATGTTAAAAAGTGTATAGGAATATTAACATCCATCCAAATAGTTATTTAATAACTGTAAGATTCCCTATAATTAATGTAGCAAAATTTTTATTCTAAGTAAATACTAAATCGTGCTAAACTTACCAAAACTACTTATTCTATTACCTGCCTTGTCTACCTCTCCTGTCGCTATATAACGACGTTGTCCACTATTAGCAATATAAGTAATCCATCTATAGCCATTGATGCAATATGCGCCGTCATATTTAATTGTTGCGTTATTAGGTAATACACCTGTAATTCTTGAATTAGTTGAATAGCCGTCCCTTACGTTATTACCTTTAACATTGGCAACTGTGTAATAACCAGTCTCTTTTTTATACGGTACATTGTTTTTATCAAGTGTATAACCTGCTGGCACTGGTGGATTTTTTTGGTTTTTAGCTGATGTTTTAACATTACCAGCTACCAAACCACCTATAGGCTTACCATGAATCGCACCGGCTATTAATTTAGAATACAAGTCATAGTTTTTCTTAATCCAATCCATATCATTTTTATTAGTAATAAAACCTAATTCAGATAAACGATAGTTTATATTTATTTCTGCTGATACATTAACGTTTAGTAAATCATTACGAGGTGTTACACCTCTTATTTGTCCTAAGTTATTTTTAATAACATCTTGTATACTTTTATCAATAGTATCTGCATTGAATTGACTTGAAATAATAACATGCCCACCACTTGCACTTTCTCCTGCTGCGTCTAAATGAATCTCTAGAACAATGTCATACCCCTGTGATTTAACCCAATATAAGCCATAATCTTTATTATTTCCTACATTAACACCGTAAGCAGTATCTTGATACATATCTTGTGATTGACTTGAGCCACCATATAATGCAACTTCGTGACCTGCATGTCTTAAATACTTAGCGATATTTGGTGTTATATATTTACGGATAAAATCACGTTCATTTGTTCCGTTTCCGACTGCTCCAGGATCGTTATAACCATGACCGGCTACAAGCATAATTTTTTTAGGTTTAATTACTGCTTGCTTTTTGGCAGTTGCTTGCTTAATAACGCTTTTAGCTTTATCTCCAACACTTACTTTATCTGGGAAATTTAATCTAATAAAATACATTGGGTCATCGTAATAATGAACATGTCTTGTAACGGTTTCGGGACCCCAACCAGGTTGCGCAACGCCATTTGTCCAACCTTTACCATTCCAATTTTGGCCAAACGATGTGAAAGTGTTTAGATTAGCGCTCTCAACAATTTCAACATGTCCAGCTCCGCCACCATACTTTGACGGGAAAACGACAATGTCCAACTTTTGCGGTAAAAAGCTATCATAGTTTTTAATTATTTGCCCGTATTTTTCAATCCTTGCTTTATTATCAAATGGAATATTATAAGCGTATAAACCTTGTAACCTTTCGCCTGTTGCTATCATAAAAAACATATTTGCGTAATCGTAACACTGAAATCCATAAAACAAATCAGGATTGAACTGCTTCCCTAATGAATTATCAAACCATTTTTCTGCTTGGTTTTTTGTTATCAACATTGGTCAACACCTACCCTAAATCATTTGTGTCGTTC